>NZ_RZSR01001329.1:0-1220 GCF_004023265.1 Mesorhizobium sp. M1A.F.Ca.IN.020.06.1.1 | reverse complement strand
CCGCCTGGACGATCGTGGCCTTGGTGACGCGGCCGAGATAGTTGTCGACGGTCGGTTCCCAGCCGGCCGTGACCATGTCGAAGCCGAGCGTCGCGGCGAGCGCATCGGCATGGGCAACTGCGCCCGGCCGCCTGTTCCACGGCTCGACCACGGCGTTGAGCGAGAGCGACGCGCAGTGCGCGAACATTGCCTTGCGGCTCGCTTCGTCGAGGCCGAGCAGGAAGTCCCAGAGCTTGTCGCTGTCTGGCATATCCCTATCCCATGCCTCGTGACGGTCTCCGATCTCCTTCGCCCAGATGGTCTCGGCAAGGCCCTGGACCTGGCCAAAACTGTTGCTCGCAAGAGTGATTTCGAGGCAGCTGTCCTTGGCGAAGCGGTAGAACACCTGCAGCACGAGGGCATGGAGAACGGCGACGAAGGCGATGTCGACGTTCCCCGCAAGCGCGTTGCGCAACGCCAGCGTCTTCTGCGCGGTGAGGTCGAAGACAAGCCGTTCCGGCAGAGGCTTGATGCCTTCTTCCTCGGGCTCCTCGGTCGCTTCGGATCCGCCGTTTGTGGACCGGCCGTTCACGACGATGCCATTGGCGCCGTTCTCGTCGGACTGCGACGCGTCGCGATCCCCGCCGTCGGCCTCCTCGTCATCGTCCACCTCGACGCGGGGTTCATCCTCGGGACGAACGAAGCCGGCTTCGACCTGGAGCTGGCCGTTGGCGCCGAGCGTGACGAAGGCGCCGGCAATCGCCTTCTGCGCCGGATCGTAGACATGTGGGCGATCGCTAAATCCGTCGAGCTCAGCGCCGAGCTGATCGAGCCTGTCCTCGATCTCCTGGTCGGCATCCTCCATCTCGGCATACTTAGCGTCGAGCGCATCGTACTCCGCCTTGACCGCGTCGTAGCGGGCGATCTCCTCGGCGCTCATTTCCGCGGGTTCGGCATAGACGCGCCGCATGCCGGAGCTGTGGCCATAAGGGAAGCTGATCGCCGCCTCGACCCACTTCCAGCCGTCGGCGCGGATTGTCTCGGCGTCGATCTTGAGCCTGTCGAACACCAGTTGCTCGAGCAACGCTGCATCCTGGAACCAGCCTCCTGCATCCTGCTCGAACAGGTCGCGCAGGATGATGCCGCCTGCGGCCTCGTAAGCCTCGGCGCCGACATAGATCGCGCGGCGATCATCGGCACGAACCGTTGTTTCCGTCAGCAGGCGTCGGATGTAATATGGT
>NZ_RZSR01001328.1:0-1222 GCF_004023265.1 Mesorhizobium sp. M1A.F.Ca.IN.020.06.1.1 | reverse complement strand
CTGATATGCCGGCCGCACCGAATTCGCGATGAGCCTGTTCGGCCGTTCCTACGGCCGGCATATCAGCGGCGAGGTCCTGCTCAGGGGTAAGCCTCTCGATCTTTCGACGGTGAGCAAGGCGGTGGAGAACCGGATCGCCTATGTCACCGAGGACCGCAAGACCTTTGGCCTCAACCTTATCGACCACATCAAGCACAACGTGACGCTGGCCAATTTGGGAGGCGTCTCCAGCCGCGGCGTCATCGACGACATGCGCGAGATGAGCGTCGCCAACGACTATCGCAAGAAGACCAACATCCGCGCATCCAGCGTCTATCAGTTGACCGGCAATCTTTCGGGCGGCAACCAGCAGAAGGTGGTGCTGTCGAAATGGCTGTTCGCCGACCCGGAAGTGCTGATCCTCGACGAACCGACGCGCGGCATTGACGTCGGCGCCAAGTACGAAATCTACACGATCATCGCCCGCCTCGCCGCAGAGGGAAAGGCAATCGTCGTCATCTCGTCGGAAATGCCGGAATTGCTCGGCATCACCGACCGCATCTATGTCATGAACGAAGGGCGTATCGTCGGCGAAATGGCGGCAAGCGACGCCAGCCAGGAAAAGATCATGCGCGCCATCGTTCGGGGAGAAGGAAAAAAAGCCTCATGAGCACAGAAAGCGCTCCCGCGCCGCAGAGCGGCGTCGCCGAAGACGTCAAGCATGGTCCGCGTGTCGCCGTTTCGGCGCTGACGACGAACCTGCGCGAATACGGACTGATCATCGCGCTGATCGTCATCATGCTGTTCTTCCAGTACACGACGTCCGGCACGCTGTTCAAACCGGTCAACCTCAGCAACCTGGTGCAGCAGAACTCGTTCATCATCGTGATGGCGCTTGGCATGCTGCTGGTGATCGTCGCCGGCTATATCGACCTCAGCGTGGGATCGGTCGCCGGCTTCATCGGCGCGCTTGCCGCAATGATGATGGTCATCTGGCCGCTCGGTATATTCAGCAATCCACTGGTGGTCTCGATCGTTTGCCTGATCGTCGGTGCGCTTATCGGCGCGGCGCAAGGCTATTGGATCGCCTATCACCGAATACCGAGCTTCATCGTGACGCTGGCGGGCATGCTGATCTTCCGCGGCATCTGCCAGGCACTGCTTGGCGGCGGCTCCTCGGTAGGTCCGCTTCCCGACAGCTTCAAGGCGTTGAGCTCCGGCTTCATCCCCGACGTCATCGGCC
>NZ_RZSR01001327.1:0-1223 GCF_004023265.1 Mesorhizobium sp. M1A.F.Ca.IN.020.06.1.1 | reverse complement strand
GTCTTGCCCGGCGCGATCTTGCCGGCCTCCTCCAGCGCCTCGATCATCGAGACACCGATGCGGTCCTTGACCGAGGCGATCGGGTTGAAGAATTCGAGCTTGGCCAGCACGTTGGCGACGATGCCCTTCTCCTTGGCGAACTTATCCAGCCGCACCAGCGGCGTGTCCCCAATCGTCTCGGTGATCGAGTTGAAGATGCGGCCGCGGCCGGGGACACGCGCGGAGGTGACGGGCTTGTTCATTGGTTTCGCTCCCAAGGCAAAGGCATAGGCAAACAGAATAAGGCTTTCAGCCGCGCAAGATAGGCTGCCCGCCGAAAATATCCGAGTGGGGCGGCTGCTGAAAACCTCCCCGCGCCGGAAATGCATTTTCCGGATCGGCCCGTTTCAGGGATGCTTTCCCGGAAACGGGGGCCGGTTGAGAATGCGGCCTATTGACGGGCCGCGATGGCGGCTGCCGCTCCCATCATGAAGCTGGCGGCGGTGCGGTTCAGCACCTTGAGCGCGCGCGGCGATCTCAGGAACCAGCGCGCCTTGGCAGCCAGCGCCAGATAGGGGACCAGCACCACGAACAGGACGACAACGGTCAGCGCGACAAGGATCCCGTAGTCGGCCGGCGTGATCGTCTTCAGGTCGACGATGGTCGGCGTGATGGCGAGATAGAAGATCATCGTCTTCGGGTTGCCGAGCGTCACCGTCAGCCCGGCGATGAAGCTCGACGCCAGGCCGCTTCTGCCCTTGCGCGCCTCGACCGTCTCGGGCGAGATGCCGCTGGTCCAGAAGCGCCAGGCAAGGAAGGCGAGATAAGCGACGCCCGCCCATTTGATGGCGAGAAACACCATGCCGAAGGTCTGGGCGACGAAGGCGAGGCCGAGCACGACGGCGGTGAGGTAGGTAATGTCGCCGAGCATGAGACCGAACGACATGGCGAGCGACGGACGGAAGCCGGAGCCGAGCGCGCGGGCAACAAGCGCCGTCACGCCGGGACCCGGAATGGCGGCGGCGACGCCGAGGGCGGCGCTGTAGGCGAGAAATCCTGTCAGTGTCATGGTTTGAACCCAGCGCTATCCCGGGATCGGGATCCAGAGCGGCAGCCTCCTACCACGGTGCCGGGGCGGCGTTAATTGCCTTGCGGCCGGATTCGGTTGCACCAGCGCCGCTTCAGGACCGGCCGTCGCCGTAGGTGACGCGCCATATCGTGCCGTTGCCGTCCTCGGTCAGGAT
>NZ_RZSR01001326.1:0-1226 GCF_004023265.1 Mesorhizobium sp. M1A.F.Ca.IN.020.06.1.1 | reverse complement strand
CGAGGGAACGCTGCCCGAGCGCCTGGAAGCGCCGGCTTCCGGCGCGCCAAAAGCGATTCCAGGAACAGTGCGAAGCGGTTTTCCGTCCGGACTTGCGGAAAAACAAATAGCTGGCGATGCCGCGGGATCGGATGTCACCCCCGAAATCACCATCGTCCGGCGCGGCCTCGCTGTGGCCTCGCCGGATGCCTTCCTGCATACCGGCGTAGAACGCCTCGACACCGCCCTCGGCGGCGGCCTGCCCAAGGCGGCGCTCAGTGAAATCCATGGGCTGGAGACCCGCGATGCCGGCGCCGTGGCCGGCTTTGCGCTGTCGCTCGCCAGCCTGATCCTCCAACAGAAGCAGGGCCTGCCGGTCCTCTGGATCGGAACGGCGGAGATTTTCCGCGAGGCCGGCTTTCCCTATGCCAGGGGCCTCCACGCCTTCTTCGGCATCGAGCCCGAACAATTGCTGTTTTCCGAAGCGCCGAAACTGCTCGACGCGCTGTGGATCGCCGAGGAGGCCGCCCGCATGACGGCCTTCGCCGCCGTCATCCTCGAGATCCGCGGCAGCCCCCGGCTTCTCGACCTTACCGCGACGCGGCGGCTGCACGCCCGCGCCCAGAGCGCCGGCCGGCCAGTATTTTTGCTGCGTCAGGCCGGCCAGGCCGAGCCCACCGCGGCGCCCGTGCGCCTCATTGTTTCGGCAGCGCCCGCGGCGAGCCGCGAAACGCTCGCCGGCGCGCTGGCCGGCTCGATCGGCCGCCCCGCCTTCACCGTCGATATCGGCAAGAGCCGCACGGCCCTGCCCGGACAATTCACACTGGAGTGGAACCCCGATGAGCACGCTTTTGCCGAAAGAAGGCCCGAGGAAGAGCGGGCAACGAATTCTGTCGCTGTGGTTCCCCTATCTTTGCGCGGAGCGGATCCTGCGCCAGCGTCTGGGGCGGTCCTGGCGTTCCCGGCCCTCGCATCCCCTGCCCCCATCTTACCCACCGCTTGTGATCAGCCATCGCGACAGCAACGCCCAGCGCATCGCAGCCCTCGACGAGCGGGCTGAGGCGCTGAAGCTGAAGCGCGGCATGGGCATTGCCGACGCGCGCGCCATGCATCCGTCGATCGATGTGGTGGAGGCCGACCCGGAAGCCGACCGCCGCCTGCTCGAAGGCCTCGCCGACTGGTGCGACCGCTACACGCCGCTGGTGGCGATCGACGGCGAGGACGGGCTGTTTCTCGACGTCACCGGC
>NZ_RZSR01001325.1:0-1226 GCF_004023265.1 Mesorhizobium sp. M1A.F.Ca.IN.020.06.1.1 | reverse complement strand
ACCCGGATCGAGCCGCCGCCGTCGGAAGCGTGCGCCGCCGGCACCACGCCGGCCGCGACGAGCGCCGCCGATCCGCCGGACGAGCCGCCGGTGGTGTGGCCGGTGTTCCAGGGGTTGCGGGTGATGCCGAAGCGGGCCGATTCGGTCATCAGCCGCAGCCCATGCTCAGGCGAGGTGCTGGTAGCGATCGGGATCAGGCCCGCGGCCAGATAGCGCTCGACCATCACCGAGTTGAAATCGGCCGTGAAGGCCGGGATGCGGCTGCCGCCATGGATCGGCACGCCCTTGATGCCGATGCCGAGATCCTTCAGCGCGAAGGGCACGCCGGCGAGCGGCTGCTTGCGGTCGATCGCCTTCGCCCGCGCCCTGGCGGCGTCATAGAGCGACGTCGCTATGGCGTTGATGTCGGGTCTTGTCGCCTCGGCGCGGGCGATCGCGGCGTCGACCAGCTCCTGCGGCGAGATTTCCCCCTTGTGGACGAGCTCGGCAAGTCCGGTCGCATCCTGTTCCCAAAGCACGCGTTCGATCGACATCGCCGCTCCCCTGTTTTGGCGAAGGCTATCGCATGAAGCCGCAAATCGAAATCCGGATTTGCGTTGTTCATCTCGAATTGCGGAAGATGACTTCACGTACTGGCGCCGCGACAGCCTTGGGTGGACAACACCGCCCGCGCCGTTGCAAATAGATCGCAATCTTCTAATTTGCCTGCATGGGGCCTCAGGACATCAGCAAACTGATCGTCCGGACTTCGATGAAGGACCGGGCTGCGTTCGATCTGCTCTACAAGCAGACCAGCGGGAAACTTTTCGGCGTCTGCCTTCGTGTATTGAGGGACAAGAGTGAGGCGGAAGAAGCACTGCAGGAGGTCTTCGTCAAGATCTGGACCAAGGCCGATCGTTTCGCGGTTTCCGATCTCAGCCCGATTTCCTGGCTGGTGGCCATTGCGCGCAACCATGCGATCGACCGCATCAGGGCCCGGCGCGGTCCTTCCGCCAATATCGATGCAGCGCTCGAGGTCGCCGATCCGGCGCCGGGGCCTGAGGCCATGGCTGTCGCGGGCGGCGAGACCGACCGCATCTACCATTGCCTCGACGAATTGGAGAAAGACCGGGCGGCGGCGGTCCGGGGCGCCTATCTCAACGGCGAAAGCTATGCCGAGCTGGCGGAGCGCCACAAGGTCCCGCTGAACACGATGCGGACTTGGCTGCGGCGAAGCTTGCTCAAAC
>NZ_RZSR01001324.1:0-1228 GCF_004023265.1 Mesorhizobium sp. M1A.F.Ca.IN.020.06.1.1 | reverse complement strand
CCACCTGATAGTCGTTTCGGTAGCTTTCGGTGATCTGTTTCAGCTGTCCGAAGATCTGCGCCGAGACGCTCCGCAATGCCAAGATCGCTTTCGACGTGGTGATGGAAGACAAGGGCAGTCGGGTGATCGGCGTCATCTCCGTCCTGCCCGGCGAAGGCAAGTCGACGGTTGCGGCGAACCTCGCCGGTCTGCTCGCCGCCAACGGCGCCAAGACTTTGCTGATCGATGGCGACCTGCGCAATCCGGGCCTCAGCCGCAGCCTCGGCATGGAGTCGGAGCACGGGCTGATGGAAGCGGTGGTCAATGGACAGACCTGGCAGTCGGTCGGCAAGGTCGACCGCCAGACCAAGCTGGCGATCATCCCGGCCGTGGTGCGCGGCCAGTTCTCGCACACCAGCGAGCTTCTCGGCTCCGCCGGCATGCGGCGTTTCATCGAGAACGCCAAGGAGACGTTCGAATACATCATCGTCGACCTACCGCCGCTCGGCCCGGTGGTCGACGCCAAGGCCTTCGCGCCGCTGGTCGACGGCTTTGTGCTCGTCACCGAGTGGGGACGCACGCCACGCGCCATGGTGCGCTCGATGCTGGAGTCGGAACCCTACATCGCCGAAAAGATCACCGGCGCGGTGCTCAACAAGGTCGAGCTGAAGAAGCTGGCGAAATACGGCTCTCTCGGCGGTTCGGAAAAGTTCTTCGACCGCTATTCGAGTTACTACCTCGAGAAGTCGGAATCGCGCGCCAAGCAGGCCGCCTAAAGCAGTTCATCCGACGAAAAGCCGCGGCGGTTATTCTCCGGTCGACAGCAGCCGCCCATATTTGCCGACGATCCTGAGGGCGGTCAGCCGGCCGCTCTGGAAGGCGCCGGTGTCGATGCCGAGCCGGCGCCCGTCGAGCGTCGGAACGTCCACGATCGTATGTCCGTGCACGACCCAGCGATCGAGGCGGTGCGCCGCCGCCAGGAACTCGGATCGTATGTTGAGCAGGTCGGCCTCGTCCTGCGCTTCGAGCGCGATGCCGGGCCGGATGCCGGCATGGACGAAAAGGAACCGCTCCGAACAGATCATCACCGGCAGCGTGCGCATGAAGGCGACGTGGGTGGCCGGAATGGCCTCGCGGATACGCTCGTCTACCTCTTCGCTCGATCCGTAGAGATCGGCCAGGCGGTCGGGATCGATACCGTAGGAGAACAGCGTTTCCCGTCCGCCGACGCGGAGCCACGGCTCCAGTG
>NZ_RZSR01001323.1:0-1229 GCF_004023265.1 Mesorhizobium sp. M1A.F.Ca.IN.020.06.1.1 | reverse complement strand
CCCGACAGCGGCGGAGGAGCTGGTCACCATGTACAAGCCGACCTATCGCGTGAAGAACGGGGAGCGGGTTTGAAGCCAAGCCGGGAAGGCGCCGCCGGCCATGCCGGCGGCGCGAAGCTTCTTGGCTAGAGGAGCGTGCCGCGCAGGATCACCAGAGCCACCGAGAAATAGATCACCAGCCCGGTGACATCGACCAGCGTGGCGACGAACGGTGCCGAGGCGCTTGCCGGATCGAAGCCGATGCGCTTCAGCGCGAAAGGCAGCATCGATCCCGACAGCGAGCCGAAGGTCACGATGCCGACCAGCGCCGCGCCAACCGTTGCCGCGATCAGCATCCAATGCGGGCCATAGTCGTAGAAGCCGAAATACTGCCAGAGCGCGATGCGGCAGATGCCGACTATGCCGAGGATCGAGCCGAGCACCAAACCGGTCGGCAGCTCGCGCAAGGCGACACGCCACCAGTCGCGAAGGCCGATCTCGCGCAGTGCCAGCGCGCGGATGACGAGCGAGGTCGCCTGCGAGCCGGAATTGCCGCCCGAGCTCATGATCAGCGGGATGAAGAGGGTGAGCACGATCGCCTTCTCCAACTCGCCCTCGTAGCTCTGCATGGCGTTCGCCGTGAGCATCTCGCTGAGGAACAGTGCGCATAGCCAGCCGGCCCGCTTCTGGATCATGGCGAGAAAGCCCATCTTCATATAGGGCTCGTCCAGCGCCTCCATGCCGCCGAAACGATGAACGTCTTCGGTCGTTTCCTCGACCATGGTGTCGATGATGTCGTCGATGGTGACGATGCCGAGGATCTTGCCGTGATCCACAACCGGCAGGGCGAGCAGATCGTATTTGGAGATCGTCTGCGCCAGCGTTTCGCGATCGGTCAGCGGCGTGACCGTGACCGGCATGCGATCCGGCGCCACCGACAGGATCGAGTCCAGAGGCTCGCCGGTGATCAGCCGGCGCAAGCCCGTCGCCCGCAGCAGGAGCTGCGTCTCCTTGTCGGTGATGTAAATCGCATAGACGGTCTCGCGCGTGCGCTCGACTTTGCGGATGTGGTCGAGCGTGCGGCCGACGGTCCAGTCCGAAGGCACGCTGACGAACTCGGTCGTCATGATCGAGGCGGCGCTGCCTTCGGGATAACCGAGAATCGAAAGCAGCGTCGCGCGCAGCGGTGGGGCAAGCGCGCCAAGCAGTTCCGAGCGCGGTGGCTCATCGAGCTCGCGCAGGATGTCGGC
>NZ_RZSR01001322.1:0-1230 GCF_004023265.1 Mesorhizobium sp. M1A.F.Ca.IN.020.06.1.1 | reverse complement strand
CTGCTGTTCGCCGCCGGCCACCCCGATGTGTTTCCCGCGCGCGACGTCGCGCTGCAGACGGCGGTCGGCCATGCCCTGGGCATCGACCCTCGTCCGCCGGAGAAAACTCTGATTCGACTGGCCGAATCATGGAGCCCGTGGCGAGGGGTCGCGTCGCGGCTTTTCTGGGCCTACTATCGGGAATTGAAGGGCAGGGACGCGGCGCCACCTGTCGAGATGGCCGAAAAAGCATGAAAATCATGCGTTTTTGAACGTTTCGCCGACCGACAATCCGCTTCACATCCCTGTCATGTCGGGCTTACAGTATCCGTGGCGTTCGGTTTGGAACGAAGGAGGCCAACTACGTGACGGTTGCCGTATCTCCGGATGGGCTTCCCGCGCTGGTGCTGAATGCGGATTACCGTCCGCTCAGCTATTACCCCCTGTCGCTCTGGTCGTGGCAGGACGCCATCAAGGCTGTCTTCCTCGACCGGGTCAATATCGTCGCCGAATACGAACACGCCGTCTCCTCGCCGACCTTCTCGATGAAGCTGCCGAGCGTGGTGAGTCTGAAGGCCTATGTGAGGCCGTCGCGGCATCCCGCCTTCACCCGCTTCAACGTCTTTCTGCGCGACCGCTTCCAGTGCCAGTATTGCGGCACGACCGACGATCTCACCTTCGACCATGTCATCCCGCGCCATCGCGGCGGGGCGACGACCTGGGAGAACGTCGTGGCCGCCTGCTCGCCCTGCAATCTCAGGAAAGGCGGCATGATGCCGGCGCAGGCCAAGATGTGGCCGCTGCAAAAACCCTATCAGCCGACCGTGCACGATCTGCACAATAACGGCCGCCTGTTCCCGCCCAACCATCTGCATGAAAGCTGGATGGATTATCTCTACTGGGATGTCGAATTGGAACCTTGAGATCGTTCGATAATTCGGGAGGCTGGCTGCCTGAAGCAAGCGTCTGCGCTTCCGGTGCTCACGTGCTTTTTGTAGCTGCCGCATGTCCTTTTCGGAAAACCGAAACCACTTTTCCGGCACATGCGGGAGTCCGCTCCGCTCCGGTTCTCGACGCTCACTTCATTCGACTCAGCGCGCCGAATTCTTTGAACGATCTCGCGTTGGCGCTTTCGTGGCAGCTCAGTCGCGCGCGAGCGCGCAGCGTAAGGCGACGGCGGCCAGGATGAGGCTGGCGATGGCGTTCCAGCCAGCGAGCGACAAGCCGAGGATGCGAAGCGCGGCCTTGTCG
>NZ_RZSR01000132.1:0-9095 GCF_004023265.1 Mesorhizobium sp. M1A.F.Ca.IN.020.06.1.1 | reverse complement strand
CCAGGCACTGTCCGGCAACCGCCTGTCGATCGATGCCGAGCTCGCCGACGGCAGCCGTTCCATCTTTCTCTACGACATTGCCGAGCGCCGCGTCATCGGCCAGTTCGCGATTCGCAACAAATGAGCGGCTTTGCCGATAACCGCAGCATTGCGACCGTGGCGCTCGTCGTCGAAAACTATGACGAGGCGATAGCCTGGTATGTCGAGCGGCTTGGCTTCGTGCTGAGCGAGGATGTCGACCTCGGCGGCGGCAAGCGCTGGGTGACGGTCACGCCGGCAAACAGGCAGGGCGCGCGGCTGCTCTTGGCGGCAGCCTCCGGCGAGAGGCAGGCAAGCCGCATCGGTGACCAGACCGGCGGCCGGGTGTTTCTTTTTCTCGAAACGGACGACTTCGCCCGCGACCATCAGGCGATGCTTGGCAGGGGCGTCGAATTCCGCGAGGCGCCGCGCTTCGAGCCCTATGGCACGGTGGCGGTGTTTGCCGATCTCTACGGCAATCTCTGGGATCTGATCGAGCCGAAACGGCAGGGTTGACGAGGGCAGTCCGCAAAGTCCGCGAACAGTCCGAAACCCCAGTTGCTTTTTTCCGGCCTTCATCCTATGTAGCCGGTTCTTGAGCGCGCCCATCGTCTAGCGGTCAGGACACCGCCCTCTCACGGCGGGAACAGGGGTTCGATTCCCCTTGGGCGTACCATTGATTCCAATAATTTAGCTGCTTTGAACGACGACGTGTCGAATAGCGATCGAGAAGCCTTAGCCAGGCAATGCGCGAAGGAACACACAGCACCGTCGGCCGTTTGCCTTTCTTTCAGTGAAAGGATGAGACATGCCGACACCCGCTGAGCTCGAAGCGAAATTCTGGAAAGCACTGAAATCTGACATGACGATGATGATCGGCCTCGACGGCTCCAACATCATCCCTCGGCCCATGACGGCACAACTGGAGAAGGACGATACCGGTCCGATCTGGTTTTTCACGGCGAAAGACACGGAGCTTCCGATGGGCCTTTCCGGCGGCGACCAGGCAACGGCCACGTTCGTCTCCAAGGGACATGACCTCTTCGCAACGGTGCAGGGCAAGCTTCGCGTCGACAATGATCGGGCTGTGATCGATCGGCTCTGGAACCCCTATGTCGAAGCATGGTTCGAGGGCGGCAAAGACGATCCGAAACTCACGCTGTTGCGCTTCGATCCGGACCGAGCCGAAATCTGGCTCGATGCGTCGAGCGTGGTTTCGGGCATCAAGATGCTGCTCGGATATGACCCGAAGCAGGAATACAAGGATAATGTCGCCAAGGTCGACCTTTAGGGGCCGGTCGCGACAGGCTGTCGGCCGCGTAATTTCTGCTTCTCGGTTGATGCGGCAAAGGCCTCCAGCCTGGAATGCAACCACGCATCCACTCTATGGGCTCGCGACCAGAATGAACCGCGCCAGTTTGCGGCGGCAATGCGTTACGCGCCGGGATGGAAGATAGGCGCACGAATCCGCCACTGGCGCGCGCCTGGCGTTATACTCGACGTTATCGGAGCGCCGCTTTTTGCCCCTGGGCTTTGAAGCCCCTGTTTCCGCGCTGTCCCATGAGAGGAAGGCGCTGCGCTATTTCCCGGTAAGAAACGGCGTGGCTCAGTCATGCGATAGCGTCTAGCCACCGATTCGGCCTTGGCTACCATCCCAATTGGATTATCTGGGAAAGATCGGCGATGTCGCCATAGATCATCGAGCCTTTGACGAGAAAACACTTGCCATGCAAGACCTCGGACAGTGAGCTCGACGCGGTGCAAACCGGCAAAACTTTATGGCCATTGGCTTCGGTCGGGCCGACGCTGATGACGAGGAAAGCAATCGCAACGAGAGTCGTTCTGCTCATATCCAACCCCTCAAGCTGCCAGGGCTGCAAAACCGGTTGCCTCCTCAAAAAAGTAGCATCGGGCAATGATGGGATTCATCGTATCGATTGGAGAAGCGGCTCATCTATCTGCCGTAGGCGCAAAGACGGATTAGCTCCCCGCCTGTTCAGTGACTTCCACCAGGCGGGCTAACGCTTCATTGTTCCCCAGCCAAACTATAACCCCTCGAATTGCCCACCACCAAGGCGCTTGAATTCCGAACTTCTTCAAAGCGTTCAGGAGCTTCAAGACGTGCATCTATCGCGCTTGCTGAAAAAGGCGGCGCGGAACAGTGCAGCCTAAACATGGGGGCGCCCGGCCTGTGGCATATCGGGGGACCTAGGGCAGACAGGCCGGGCCTTTTACCCCATGTGGGCAAGGGGCAAGTCTGTACTATGCGCCACCTTTTGACAGCTGACATCAGAACTTTAGGCGTAGCTAATAAACGCCGTCGCGATTAATGAGCGCAAGCGAGGGACCTTTGGTTGCCTCTGCGGCTACACCCCTGATGGGATTGACCGCTCATAGTCAGCACGCTCCCAAACGGAAGCGGCAAACCGCTCACCTGCGAAAGCGGGATGAGTTGCGCCATGACCGTTGCAGGTCCTCGCGCTTCTCAAGACAGGCTTTTCGCAAACGCTCACGGACTTGTATTGTGACCTTGCGGCGCCATCAACGCTGTGGTGGCACCGGATCGAGCAGGGTGACATCGTCGGGCCCCGCGGGTGGCAGTTCGCCATTGGGCGTCAGCTTGTTGACCGCCTCGGGCAAGTCCCTGGTTATCCTGGCTATCAGCTCATCGCGGGACAAGCCGGTCTGCATTGAAAGAGAAGCGAGCGTTTCGTCGTCTATTGCCGCCTCGACCTCTTTCGGCTCGATCGGCTGGTTGGGTCCGCTACTAACCCAAGAATCCACCTTGGAACCGGCTCCCGCATTTCTGAAGCGGTCGACAATATCCCCGAGCGCCGTCCCCGATACGCCTTTGGACAGCTGATCCAAGATCCCTCCCTGCAGACTGTTTGGATCGCGATTTCCCGCGCCACGGAGCAGCTCTCCGATCTTGTCGCGATTTTGGTAGGCGAGAATGCCCAATATGGCGACAGCCAGTCTTCCCAGATTTGCCATTGATTTCCTCCCAGCAATTACAAGGGAAGAGCCGGTGATCACAAAGGTTCCGTCTAACGTGAAAAGTTTGCCGGGAGGCCAGCAAGCGAGGTCATCTTGCAATCAACAGGCTGGATCACGAGCCGCTTGATTTAGACGCATAAAGTCCTGGACGAAGGCCGCTCGGAAAGCCGCAAAAATCTCCGGTGGCACCCCCTTCAACCTGCTTGCCACTGGCGACAAGCCATACTGAAAGAATCCTGCTGGCCGCGATACCTATTGGCTTTTGTTCAGGAGCGTGGCGGGACCGAACACCGGCAGCCGGGTCCTAGTGAAAAGAATGCCGGTACTCCTCGCTAAATCAAACCGCGCTCGGAACAAAGGTGTCGGACGCTTGTTGGGTTTGCAGCACATCTGCCCAACTAGGAACTTCTCCATGAAAAATCGCCATCTACTGGTTGCGCTGACCACAGCCGCCGCCATCACATTCGCAGTGCCTGCCTTCGCCGCCGACGACGCCCAGGGGTTCGTCGACAAGGCTGCCAACGGGGGGATGTTCGAGGTCGAGTCGAGTAAGATCGCCCAAGGCAAAGCCCAGGATCAGGCGGTCAAAGACTTCGCCCAAAAGATGATCGACGAGCATGGGGCGGCCAATGCAAAACTCGAAACGATTGCCGGCGAGCAGAAGCTCAAAGTGCCCGCCGAGACGGATGCCAAGCACAAGAGCGACCTCGACGCCCTTCAGAACGGCAAGGATCCGGTCGAAAAGACCTATGTGCAGATGCAGCGTGATGCGCACGCGGATGCCGTGGAGCTGTTCGAGAACTACGCCAAGGATGGCGACAATCCCCAGCTCAAGGCGTTCGCTTCGGAGACCTTGCCCACACTCAAAATGCATAAGGAAATGATCGAGAAGATCGCTTCCACCATGGACGATGAAACCGGCACGACGACGAGTTCGACAACTCCCGCCGTCACCACGACCGACACAAAAAATCCGGCTGCTCCGGTGCCAGGCGCCAATAGCTTCACCGAAGACCAGGCCAAGAGCCGGATCCAGGATGCCGGCTTCTCGGATGTCTCAGCGCTAACCAAGGACGATCAAGGCATCTGGCGCGGTCAGGCCACCAAGGACGGAAAGAAGACAACCGTGGCGCTCGATTATCAAGGCAACGTCGTTGCCGGCAGCAACTGAAACGGATTGGAGTTCAACCATGAGAACCGTGACCGGACTATTTGACAATTATGACGACGCTTCCGATGCCGTCGGTGAACTCGAAGCCATCGGCGTTCCGCATTCCGACATCAGCATCGTCGCCAATAACTCGACCGGCTGGTACCAAGATGATCGCTCGAATGCCGCCGAAGATGCGGCTGGCGGCGCCGGTGTGGGCGCCCTCATTGGCGGCGCCGGCGGGTTGCTGACGGGGCTTGGGATCATGGCTATCCCAGGCGTGGGCCCTGTTGTCGCCGCAGGGTGGCTCGCCGCTACCGCTGCAGGCGCATTGGGGGGCGCAGTTGTCGGCGGGGCTGCCGGGGGCATCGTCGGAGCCCTTACCGACTCCGGGGTCCCGGAAAGGGATGCTCATGTCTACGCCGAAGGTGTGCGCCGCGGCGGGACGTTGGTCACGGCCAGGGTCGACGACGCGTTGGCCGGCGAAGCCGAGAGCATCCTCGGCCAATCAAGATCAGTGAACTTGGAAGATCGCCGCAGTGCCTACGAAGCGGACGGTTGGAGGAGCTTTGACGCTGGCGCCGAAAACTACACCGCCGACGAGATCGAACGCGATCGAGCGCGCTACGCAAATCGCGTTTGACCATATTCGCCCCCAGGCGAAAGGCCTGGGGGCTTCACGCTCTGGCGCGTAGACAGCGCCTCCATGCTGGAGCAACCGAGTTCGGTCATCCGCTCAGTGAAGTTCTCCGCGGCCTCGGCGCGACCCAACTGTGATCCGGGGCGTGAAAAGTGATTTTGCGGCGCGCAACGGGCGGGGTACGGTATGTCACTTGCCAAAAGGAGGATGATGATGAAAGCCTTCCTCGCAACCATCTTCGCGCTGGGCCTGTCCGTTTCTGCAGCATCAGCCAATTGCCCGGCACACGCGAAGGATCAAGCCTCAGTCGACGCGCAGCAGACGGCAAGCGTTGACAAGGCCGACACGTCAACATCGACGGAAATCAAAAAAGAAACCCCGGCGAAGTCGGAGTAGTGCTTCTTCTTCGAAGGTAGATTGAGAGAGTGTCAGCGCTGCGGGTAGTAACACCCGAGAGCGGGCTACCGTGAAGGGCCATGCGGCGCGAGGACGGCGTGAGTGTCGCCGCTTTCGCTGAGAAGCTTCGCTGATCGGCGACATGAAAGCGTAGCGGTGTCGTCAGTTCGGGCGTCTTCAAGGACGGTCTACAAATAAGGCTTCCGTCGGCTGCCAACGCTGAACCAAAAGTCTAAATGCCGGCTCGGGTCCGTTCACGAGACGCTCTCTCCAACAACAGCGACAGATGATGCAGGTGCATCAATTGGGCGTCTTCAAGCAACTGCAAAAAGCTGGACGCCTTGCATCGCGGCAACCGGCGGCGCTTTAGCGCAGCGATGCGCGCGCGCTGGCGCTTGATGTGCTGCTCGGCCTACAGAATATGGCGTTCCGCCATTTGGATGTCGTCAGCCAATGCCATCGTTGCAAACGGCGGTGTCGGGCAGGCGGTTCCGCTGACCCGGCCGGCCATCGAGCATGGTGCAAAGAGAGCCTTGTGCATCCTCCTTGCGGCCGGCGATGACCTGCTGGGGCGATGCCGTGTCGCCGCTTCTGGCGCAACGCCTCGGATTGAATTAGCATCCGATAATCAACGTTTCGGCCGCGATCCAGCAGGATGCGGATTGCGGAACCAAGGGGGAAGCCGTGCGGCGGTCGCCTGCCGGGCGCCGATTTAAAGGCTGCCTGACCACATCGTCCGGCGGCAGGCGCGGCGGGGCCGGGAGGAGCCAATGCAAAAACTGCAGTCGCAAGGCGTCCATCACATCACGCTGGTCGGCGCCGATCGCCAGACCTCCATCGATTTCTGGGAAGGCGTGCTCGGCATGCCATTCATCTTCGAGCAGCCCAATCTCGACAAGGCGAGCGAAAGCCACCTCTATTTCGACCCGGGCGATGGCCGGCTGATCACCGTCTTCACCGACGAGAGCCGTAGCGCGGTCAAGCGGCGCACGCCGACCGATACCGGCTGTGTCCACCACATCGCGTTCTCGGTGTCGCGCGTGACGTTCCTGCAGGCAGTCGGCCGGCTCGACGAGCGCGCCATCAAGCACAGCGGCGTCAAGGATCGCGGCTTCATGGATTCGATCTATTTCGAGGATCCGCTTGGGCTGCTGATCGAGCTTGCCTCCTACCGGTTCGAGCCGCCCGCGGGCTTCAGCCATGCCGACGTGCTGATGGCGGCGCACAAGATCCGCGTTGCGCGCGGCGACTACAATATCGCCGAGGCGCACCTTGCCGACGCCATCCAGGCGCTGGTCGAGCGATCGCGCGAAACATTGTCCGAGAACCGGGCGGCGAAAAATCCATACTGAACAGGTCAGAGGGAGGACCAGATGGCAAAGGCTGCAACGAAGGGAACGAAGAAGGCCGCCGCCAAGCCGGCAGCGAAGATGGCAAAGCCGGCGGCAAAGGTGACTGCCGCCAAGATGTCGGCCAACGCAGTCAAGCCGGGCGCAAAAGCCGCGCCTAAAGCGACGGCAAAAGCCGCGTCTAAAGCAACGGCAAAGGCAGCGTTTAAAGCCAAGGCGAAGCCGGCGAAGAAGCCCGCGGTCAAGCTCAGCATGCTAAGGCCCAGCGTCAACAACATGACGGTCCGGGTGTTCACGCGAGCGGCCGGGCTCGACCATGCCGAGACCGACGCCTGGGGCCTGACGCGCACGCCGGAATTCCTGGCGCGGAACCCGGCGCATCTGACTCCGATGATCGAGGACAAAGGACTTCCCAGAGGCGTGCTTTGGGAAAGCTGCGCAATCATGCAGTACCTCGCCAACAAGCACGGGCTGGACAAGTTCTATCCGAAGGCGCCGGCCAAGCGGGCGATGGTCGACAGCGCCATGTTCTACCTGGTCGGAACGCTCTATCCCTATGTGGCCAGGGCCACTTATCCGGCACTTGGCTTTCCGCAATATGCCGGCGAGGTCGGCCACAGCGATGCCCATCCCGACAAGAAATCGGAGGCGCAAAAGGCTGCCATCGCCGCAATCGCCGAGCCGCTGGAGGTCTTTCATAGCTTCTTCAGGGACGGCAAGCCTTTCATCGGCGGCAACAACCCCTCGATCGCCGACATCCGTCTGGCGGCGACACTGGAGTTTCTGGCGGTCATCGACTATGCGCTGCCCAGCTGGGCGAAGGACTATATGGCTGCGATCGAGAAGAAGCTCGGCAAGGCCTATGCTGAGCCGGCCGGCGACGTGCGCGGCTACATCGCCCATGTGAAGGCCCAGGCCACGGCTTAAGAAATGCGCGAGGTTTAGGGTTTCGTTAACCAAACCCTTGTCTAGTGTCTCGGTCCTCGCTGCGACCACGGATGTACTGGCGCGATTGCCGAGGAGAAGGAAAGGTCGGCTCAGCGCCGGCCTTTTTGCTTTTCCGCCGGCGCGCCAGCGTCACGGCAGCATGATTTTATCGGGTGCCGGCGCGGTTGAAATTCTATTGTCATCCGCGTCGTTGATCGTACCATGCGAACGGGCGAAAGCGGCGAGGACAAAGCCATGAGAAGCACGGCTAGACTTTCAGCGATCGCAGGCGCGCTGCTGGCGATGCCTTTTCCGGCAGATGCCGCATCGCTCAACACGATGAACGAGGTCGGCGCGGCGCTGCAGGCGTGCTGGACGCCGCCGGCCGAAGCCGGAACTGCCTCGGTCACCTTGAGCTTCAGCTTCAAGCGCGACGGCACGCTGATCGGCCCGCCGAAGCCAACGGCCATCAAGGTCAACGGGGATGACAAGGCGCGTCAGGCCTATGTCGACGCGGCGACCGCCGCCCTGCGAAATTGCCTGCCGCTCAGCTTTTCGCCGGACCTCGCAAAAGGAATTCCCGGGAAGATCTTTACGCTTCAATTCAATTCGCCGAAGGACAACGCCAAAGCAATTCAGCAGTAGAACTGCCAAGTTGCTCAGTTTCGCCTTCGCCGATTTCCAACAGAAAACGGCTATGCTTTCTAGGTGGCGCTTTGTTGCTGGACAGCGCTACGCCGGATTGCGCCTGCGGCGGGCATTGGCGTGTTTTTCCAGTTGCGGCATTTCGAAGACGTAGTCGCTCCAGGCCGATTCCGGAATTTGGCCGGCCAGATAGCATTCCAACAATAGATTTTGCTCGGGTGTCAGACGCCTCGGGGCCCGCTCGTGATCCAGTCCAAGCGAATGGATCAGGTTTCTGGTCAGGCCTGAGACGGTGAAATGAACAGACATCTTCGCTCCCCTTCGTGCTGCGCCGATAACGCCAGACGCCACACAAAGGTTTCACGCGCAGTGAGGAAACACGCGATCTTATCGTAGCTGCTACACTACTCGCAGACGACGCGATAGCGCTTGCCGGGTTCGCTGACATTCCGGCAGGCGAGCGCCTTCTGTGGCTGGGAGGACGCATCAGCCAAATCCGGCTGAAAGGAAGGGGCCGTCGAAACACGTCTTCGACTGGGGGAACTCACCGGGGCGCTCGGCGGCTGAGGAAATACGTCCGTCGCGATCTGCCGCGAAGCTGTTGTCCCTGGCGGGGCCTTGTCCCAAATGCGCCTGACGTCCATCCGGCTTGGAATGATGACGGTTCCGTCGTCGCTGCGCGTGCAGCCGCTCGCCGCGAGCAGCGCCGGACAGAGAACAAAAGTCAGCATTCGACCAAGCATCAGCTATACCCCCACCGATTTTATAGCCCGGCAGCGGTGGGTTCGCCAACGGACGGATTACCGCAGCGAGGTCGGACCGGCGTCCGCCTAAAACCCGTTAACGGCATCGGGCGTGTTCGGTTGCGAATCGTTAAGGTTAGCCGATCGTTAATGCTTGTCGGGCACATTCCGCCGACGAACCGGGAGGGTTCGGCCTGGGGGTAGGGATGGCGGATAGGGACGGTACTTTC
>NZ_RZSR01001321.1:0-1230 GCF_004023265.1 Mesorhizobium sp. M1A.F.Ca.IN.020.06.1.1 | reverse complement strand
GCGCCTTCGCTAGCCAGCCGGCTCCGGGGCTCATCCGCCTCGATCGCGATTTCGCAAGTGGTGAGGATAGCGAAGCCGCCGTCTATGCATTTCGCATCCTGCTCGCCACGGTCGGCGGCGTCACGTTCCTTGTTGACGAGGCGCGTTGCCGGGCGCTGTTCGAGCATCTGCGGTCGGGGACGCTTTGCGCCACATTGTCGCGGACGGTGGTCGACGCGCGCCGCACCGGCATTTTCCTCCACCGCGAGGCCCGCAATCTGCCCGCGGTTCCGGCTGCTGAGCAGGCCCTATGGGACGGTCGGCGGAGGATCACATTGAGCGACAGGCCGAGCGGGTTGGTGATCGCGCCAGCAGGTCCCGGCGCCGCCAAGCGATTTACCCCGGAAGGCGACGTTCCGGCGAGCTTGCTGCGCAAGGCGCTGGCCGCCGAGCCCGCGCTGTGGCGCGGCGGCGAACGCCTTGATTTGGCTGGCGGTGATGCCGCGCCGGCGGCGACGGCGATGGTTCCTGCGGTGTCGCCCTTCACCCGCTTCCTGCCGTCCTTCGATCTCCGGCCCGCTGCCGCCGTCGCCGCGCTGATCGGCGCGCCACCGCTGCCGCCCTCGCCTTTTCGCGGCCATGATCCCGGCGGAGCATGGGCGAAAGCTTAACCGAGGCATGCTGTTCTGCTTGGCAAGGGGAGACGCTCTCCCTATGTTAGGCCCAAGCCTCCAATCACCATCGTGGGTCCGCGCGCGGACGCCAACAGGACAATAGATGAATCCGAATTATCGCAACCTCGCGCTCTGGGCGATCATAGCGGTCCTGCTCATCGCCTTGTTCAATCTTTTCCAGACGCCGCAGACGCGCGGCGCTTCGAGCGAGATTGCCTATTCGCAGTTCCTGCAGGATGTCTCTTCCGGCCGGGTCAAGAGCGTGACGATCGCCGGCGCCCGTATCTCGGGCAACTACACGGACAACGCCAACGGCTTCCAGACCTATTCGCCGGGCGATCCGTCGCTGGTCTCCAGGCTGCAGGACAAGAACGTCACCATCAACGCGCGGCCTGAAAGCGACGGTTCGAACTCGCTGTTCGGCTATCTGATCTCGTGGCTGCCGATGATCCTGATCCTCGGCGTGTGGATATTCTTCATGCGCCAGATGCAGTCCGGCTCCGGCCGCGCCATGGGCTTCGGCAAGTCGAAGGCGAAGTTGCTCACCGAGGCGCATGGCCGCGTCACCTTCCAGGAC
>NZ_RZSR01001320.1:0-1233 GCF_004023265.1 Mesorhizobium sp. M1A.F.Ca.IN.020.06.1.1 | reverse complement strand
GGATTGGACTGGGCTATCGCCGGCGTGGCAAGCGCGGCGGCCGCTGCCGCGACACCAACACCGGATGCACCGGCCTTACGGATGAACGAACGACGATCCATGCATTTTCCTCCCGTTTAGAACCAACAGACCGATGCTCGGACATCCGCGGTGCCCTGATCGGCTGCGCGAAACAATACACGGGCAAGATGTCGAGTCCAGCACCGCGGGCAACGTGCAACTATAGTCTAACGCCGACCGTCCTGGCCCATTCGGAGAGCCGAAACTTGCCATGGCAAAGTGCCGACTGATCGCCTATTTTGTAGGCAGAATAATTCGTTAGCCCTCGATGGAACCCGTATCCAAAATGCAGCAGCCGCTCGTTGCCGTCTCAACCGATGTCCGCCAGTTCGACAACTACACATGGCATGCCGCGCCCCAGCAATATATCGAAGCGGCGATCGCTGGCGCCGGCGTGTTCCCGCTCCTGGTGCCGTCCTTCGGCGACCGGCTCGATTTCGACGAGCTGCTGTCCTCGGTCGACGGCGTCATGGTGACGGGTTCGAAATCCAACGTGCATCCCTCGCTCTATGGCGGCGATCCCAGCGAGGCCAACGGCCCCTACGACCCGGCGCGCGACTCCACCACGCTGCCGCTGATCCGCAAGGCGATCGAGCGCGGCGTGCCGCTGCTCGCCATCTGCCGCGGGATCCAGGAGCTCAACGTGGCGCTGGGCGGGACGCTCGGCACCGAGATCCAGGAGCGCGAAGGCTCGCTCGATCACCGCGCGCCGGTGAGCGAGAATCAGGACGAGCGCTTCGGCATCCACCAGACGATTTCGATCAAGCCCGGAACCTGCCTCGCCGGCGTGTTCGGCGCCGGCGACATCAAGGTCAACTCGCTGCATCGCCAAGCGATCGACCGGCTCGGATCGAAACTGCAGGTCGAGGCTTTGGCGACCGACGGCACGATCGAGGCCGTCTCGGTCAAGGAGGCCCGCGCCTTCGCCGTCGGCGTCCAGTGGCACCCCGAATATTGGGTGAAGTCGGACAGCAACTCGGCAAAGATCTTCCGCGCCTTCGGCGATGCCGTGCGCCTGCATGCGGCGGCGAAGGCCGGTGCACGCGCGGCGGCGGAATAGCCGAACCCGAGCAGCTCAGTCGCTGGTCGTCGCGTTCAGCGCCAAAAGCGGGGCGGCCGGTGCATAGGATTCGTAGCCGTCGCCATCAGCAATACCGAAGGTGACGATCGGAT
>NZ_RZSR01001319.1:0-1238 GCF_004023265.1 Mesorhizobium sp. M1A.F.Ca.IN.020.06.1.1 | reverse complement strand
ATCATGGACGAGACTTACAAGGTGGCGATCACCAGGCTCGGCGACCGCATCCGCGTCGGCGGCACCGCGGAGATTTCGGGCTTCGACCTTCGTCTGCATGAATCGCGCCGCCGCACGCTCGAGCACTCCGTCGGCGACCTGTTTCCGGGCGGCGGCGATCTCAAGGCGGCGAGTTTCTGGTGTGGCTTGCGGCCGATGACGCCCGACGGGCCGCCGCTGGTCGGGCGCAGCGAATTGTCCAACCTCTATCTCAACACCGGCCACGGCACGCTGGGCTGGACCATGGCCTGCGGCTCGGCGAAAGTGCTTGCCGATATCATTTCCAACCGGGTGCCGGAGATCAACGCGCTCGACCTCAGCCCGGACCGCTACATCAAGGCTTGATTTAAAAGGCCTGTTTCACCCACCCATTGCTGAACAGCAGCCGGTAAGCCCAGCCGATCGTGACATTGGTGGCGACCGGCTGCGAATGGGCGAGATAGTCGTCATAGACCGACTCCATGCGGCGGTAGAAGGCCGGATCGAGCACCATCATGCCGTTTTCCGAGTCGTGGACGAAGCTGCGATTGTTCAGGTTGACCGAGGAGATCGTCACCAGGCGCTGATCGATCATCATGATCTTGGAATGCAGCACCACGTCGGGCGCCTTGAATTCGCGGATATTGATGCGGTCGCCATATTTCTCCACGAACAGCTTGTTGAGCGCGGTGAGGAAGCGGCCGCCTATGTCGCCCTTGAGATCGATGCGGCCGACGACGTCGATGCTGACGCCGCGGGCCAGCGCCCGATCGAACGCTCTCGCGAGACTGGGCGTCAGGTTGAGATAGGGATTGACGATCTCGATGCGGTGCTCGGCGGTGTCGATCAGTTCGACGAAGTAGTTTTCCAGTGCATGCCCGTCCTCGTAAGGCACGGAAATGAAGTGCCGCACCACGCCTTGCGGGTGGCCACCGGAACGAACCGGAATGGAAAACGGCCGCGACAGGTTGGTGTCGGCATCGCGCAGCCAGACGGTCGAGAAATGCGCGGCCAGCGTTTCGACCGTCGCCTGGTCGGCGATCTCGATGTCGAAGTCGCTCCAGTTGGAATAGTAGTTGAGCGAGAAGCCGTCGGTCTCGCCGTATTGCTGCAGCTGAGGGTAGCGCGACAGGTCGATCGGCTTATGAAACAGGAACCCGTCATGGATGTTGCGGCCGCCGATGATGACGCGCGAGCGGCCGGGGTCCTCGGCCAGGGTC
>NZ_RZSR01001318.1:0-1239 GCF_004023265.1 Mesorhizobium sp. M1A.F.Ca.IN.020.06.1.1 | reverse complement strand
ATCTCGGGCAGTGGGTCGCGGGGCAGGGCGTTCGCGACGTGGTGCTCATCGGCGCCCAGAGCGATTTCTGCGTTGCCGCCACGGTGAAAGGCGCTCTTGCCCAGGGCCTCGGCGTCACCGTCGTTTCGGATGCGCATTCGACGCTCGATTCCGAGGAGGAGAAAGCGCCGGACATCATCGTCCGGCACAACAAAGCCTTCGCCGAGCAGGGCGCGCGGCTGACGACGACCGCGGCGCTGATTGGGGGCTGAGGGCTTGGCTCCTCCTTCTTCCTTGTGGGAAGAACGTGTTGCCGAAGGCGACGGATGAGAAGGGAAAACCAACCCAAGGAGCGCTCATGCCAATCCCCTCCCTGCCTGCCGAAGGTGGCTGCCGCTGCGGCCGCGTGCGCCTCAGGATCTCCGCTAAGCCGCTGCTCACCATGGCCTGCCATTGCACCGGCTGCCAGAAGATGTCGTCGAGCGCTTATTCGCTGAGCGCCGCCATTCCCGCGGATGGCTTCGAGATCACCAAGGGCGAGCCGGTGATCGGCGGCCTGCACGGCGCTTCGAAACACTATTTCTGCGGCTACTGCATGAGCTGGATGTTCACCCGGCCGGAGGGGCTCGACTGGTTCGTCAACCTGCGCCCGACCATGCTGGACCACCCCGCCTGGTTCACGCCTTTCGTCGAGACCTGGACCAGCGAGAAGCTGCCATGGGCCGAGACGCCCGCCCTGCACAGCTACGCGGCCCTGCCGGCCTTCGAGGAATATGACGGGCTGGTCGCGGAATACGCCAAGTCCCAGGCCTGATGGCCCAAAACAAAACGGCGACCCGGGTCAGATCGCCGTTCAGTACAAGGTCGACGCGGCCGTTGGGGGCGACATTGTTGGGGATGTGCTTGGGCGTCCGCGTCGACCAAGGCGGCCTCGTACCGCAGCCTGGACTATGGCATGTTTTTCTCGTGCCGAAACTTCCGCGATAGCGGAATAGGCAGGGAGCAGGGACTTCCCCACCGCCGCTTGGAATTAAGGTTAACGGCGGCGCAGCCGATCGGGCACGCGCGATCTGCCAACCGCGGGTGACCGAGAACTTGGGCGAAACACTTTCTATCCCGATCCGCATTGACCTCTGCCGGCCGAGGGACGACGACTGATGCATCATTGCTGATGGATTGCATCTTGCCCCGCTTTCTCAACGCAAAACTCGCCGACGGCTCCCTGGCCGACCTCACCGTTGCCGACGGCCGCTTCAACGC
>NZ_RZSR01001317.1:0-1239 GCF_004023265.1 Mesorhizobium sp. M1A.F.Ca.IN.020.06.1.1 | reverse complement strand
TGACCGGACCTTCGATCTCCGGGTCCGCCTCGGCCGCGACGAACGTCTTTATGTGCTGCGCGATCTCGTCGGCAGGCTCGGCCACCCGAAAGCGACGGAAGATCACCGTGCCGCTCGATGTCGACAGCGCGTAGTAGCGCTGTCCACGTGCGGCGCCCGACAGATCGATCCCGGTTTCCTCGCCCACCTCGCGGATCATGTTGAAATCGATATCGACGAGGCCGTCGCGGAAATCGATCGGCTCGAAGGAGCCGGCGGCGAAATAGACGCGGCCGGCGTTCACCGTGTGCGAGCCCATCCGGATCGCCACCAGCGCATTGTCGCCGGCAACCAGCACGGCGTGCGCATAGGCATGTTCGGCGCCGCTGAGCTCCCGGTTTTTGCGCCACAGCATGAAAGTCGAGTACTTCACCGCATGGCAGCGGCCGATGAGCCGGTGGTCGCGATAGCTCAGCGCCGAAAGCAGCACCACGGTGCCGTCATATAGCGCCGGCTTCATCTCCATTTCGCGGCGCCAGTTTTCCGCGATCGCTGTCTGATTGTCGCGCTCGAACGGATGCGGGCTGGCAACGAGCCGTACGTCGACCGCGTCGACCGGCAAAATGACATTCCGCGGCAGGTCGAAGCTCACGGGCTCAGGCCATGTCCAGGTTGATCACCACCGGGCAATGGTCGGAGGCCTTCGGCCTGTCCCACCCGGCACGCGGAAAACGCTCGACTTCCTGGCCAGGCGGAAAGATGGTGCGCCAAGGCTGACCGTTGCGGATGATCTCCGGAACCGCGGTGGCGTTCTTCGCCGCCAAGGCCTTCGACAGCAGGATATAGTCCAATTGGCACAAATGCCGCTCTTGCGGGCCGCGCGTGTGATAAAAACTCCAGCGGTCCATCTCGGGCCGCCGCTCGACGACATTTTCGCAAAAGCCGCCGGCGGTCAGAACGTTGATCGAGGACTGGGCTTCGTCGACGACCTGGAAGCGATAGCCGTCGAAGCTGTCGCCTTCGATCTTCACGCGCTGCCGATAATCGTTCATGTCGCCGCAGATTGCCCAGCGCTTGTCGGCCGCATGGTCCTTGCCGAAGCGGTCCTCGATGATGCGGCGCACGGCCTGCGCCTCGGCGATGCGCAGTGGCATCGTCGCCTCGCGGCCATCGAGACCGTTGCGCGGCGAGCCCATTGACTTGAAATGCACGAGGTACAGCGTAAGCGGCACGCCGCCGACCGTTATGTCGATTTCCAGG
>NZ_RZSR01001316.1:0-1245 GCF_004023265.1 Mesorhizobium sp. M1A.F.Ca.IN.020.06.1.1 | reverse complement strand
GCCCAGCGCCGTCGCGATCTCGTGAAAGCCGGTGTTGCCGGTATAACCGTAGACCAGCGAGATGCCGTAGAGCAGCATGCCCGACGACAGCGCTCCGAGAACAAAATATTTGAGGCCGGCCTCGGTCGAGCGGACATTGTCACGGTTGATCGCCGCCAGCACATAGATCGCCAGCGACTGCAGCTCGAGCCCGAGATAAAGGCCGATCATGCCGTTGGCCGAGATCATCAGCATCATGCCGAGCGTGCACAGCACGATCAGCACCGGATATTCGAACTTGTCGAAATGCTCCTGCCTGGCAAACCGCATCGACATGACGAGCGTGACGGCCGAGCCGATCAGCGCCAGCATCTTCATGAAGCGGCCGAAGGAGTCCTGGACGAAAGCGCTGCCATAGGCAGACCCCTCGCCGCCGGAGAAAGCCAGCCAGAGGCCGGCGATCACAAGCACCGCGACCGCGAGCCCGGTCACCGTCGTGGTGTTGTTGGAGCGCGAATAGGCACCCACCATCAGAAGCGCCAGCGCGCCGACGGCGAGGATCAGTTCCGGCGTCGAGAGCGAAAGGCTGGAGAGAAGGTCCGGCGTCATGGTATTTCCCCGGTCAGTTCGCCGCCGCGGTCTGCGCGGAATTGATGGATGCGGTGACGTTGGTGACGAGCGCCTTGACCGACTGCGTGGTGGCATCGAACACAGGCGCCGGATAGACGCCGAAGAAGATCACCAGCACCACCAGCGGGTAGATGATCGCCTTCTCGCGCGTCGACAGATCGAGCAGGTTCTTCAGGCTCTCCTTGGTCAGCGCGCCGAAGATCACGCGGCGGTAGAGCCAGAGCGCATAGGCTGCCGACAGGATCACGCCGGTAGCGGCGAAGAACGCCACCCAGGTGTTGACCCGAAACACGCCGAGCATGGTCAGGAACTCGCCGACGAAGCCGCTGGTGCCCGGCAGGCCGACATTGGCCATGGTGAAGATCATGAACGCGGTCGCGTATTTCGGCATGTTGTTGACCAGCCCGCCATAGGCGTCGATTTCGCGCGTATGCATGCGGTCATAGATGACACCGACGCACAGGAACAGCGCGCCGGAGACGAGCCCATGGCTGAGCATCTGGAACATCGCGCCCTGCACGCCCTCCTGATTCATCGCGAAGATGCCCATGGTGACGAAGCCCATATGGGCGACCGACGAATAGGCGATGAGCTTCTTCATGTCCTCCTGCATCAGCGCCACCAGCGAGGTGTAGA
>NZ_RZSR01001315.1:0-1246 GCF_004023265.1 Mesorhizobium sp. M1A.F.Ca.IN.020.06.1.1 | reverse complement strand
CTGATGGCGAGGAAAGCCGGATCGGGCGGATCCTTCTTCGGCACGTCGATCTGCCGGAAAGGCGCGCCGGCCATAGCCAAGGCCGCCTCGACGACGAAGCCGCCGCTGCCGGGACGCGTGTAAAGCTTGTACATAAAATCCTCCCGCCGGCCGATTCGAGGCCGGCGGCGATTTGAACCGGAAGCGGCGCCTTCCTCAAGCCGGGCTCCGCTTGCCACAGACGCTTTTTGAGCGATCCAGCTTGCATCTTGCCGGGAGCGCCGCTGTCCGCAAGCTCCTGCGATTGGCTGTGGCGTTCCCGACTTCGTCATCCGCGGGCGGAGCAAGGAGCGAAGCGACGCGCGCAGACCCGAGGATCAATCCCGTGACGTCTCCACGTCACAAGCGTTGCGGATCTTTCTGCCGAGGAGGAACAG
Source organism: Mesorhizobium sp. M1A.F.Ca.IN.020.06.1.1 (assembly GCF_004023265.1). NCBI lineage: Bacteria > Pseudomonadati > Pseudomonadota > Alphaproteobacteria > Hyphomicrobiales > Phyllobacteriaceae > Mesorhizobium > Mesorhizobium sp. M1A.F.Ca.IN.020.06.1.1. The sequence continues at coordinate 830 of NZ_RZSR01001315.1, read as the reverse complement.
CGGCTCCGTTAATATCGGATAAGACAGGTGGTATCCATTCTGGACCGTGGCATTTCCCGGCCATTCTTCGAGGTATGAGCGCCTACGCCCCCAGCCCGTCGAACAGGATTGTCGAGAGATAGCGCTCGGCGAAGGACGGAATGACGACGACGAGGTTCTTGTCCTTGTTTTCCGGCCGCGAGCCGACGACGATCGCCGCCTGCAGCGCGGCACCCGACGAGATGCCGACCGGCACGCCTTCGAGGCGGGCGACGAGGCGCGCATTGGCGACCGAATCCTCGTTCGAGACCCTGACGATCTCATCATAGATCGTCGTGTCGAGGATCTTGGGCGCGAAGCCGGCGCCGATGCCTTGAATCTTGTGCGGGCCGGGCTGGCCGCCGGAGAGCACCGGCGAGGCTTCCGGCTCGACTGCCACCACATGCAGCGAAGGCTTGCGCTTCTTCAGCACCTGGCCGACGCCGGTGATGGTGCCGCCGGTGCCGATGCCGGCCACGAAGATGTCGACCTCGCCATTGGTGTCGTTCCAGACCTCCTCCGCCGTGGTGCGGCGGTGGATTTCCGGATTGGCCGGGTTCTCGAACTGCTGCGGGATGATGGCGTTGGGCAGCGTCGCGGCAAGCTCGTCGGCCTTGGCGATGGCGCCCTTCATGCCTTTCGGGCCTTCGGTGAGCACCAATTCGGCACCGAGCAGCGCCAGCATCTTGCGACGTTCGACCGACATTGTCTCCGGCATGGTGAGGATCAGCTTGTAACCCTTGGCGGCGGCGGCGAAGGCCAGCGCGATGCCGGTGTTGCCGGAGGTCGGCTCGATCAGCGTGGTCTTGCCC
>NZ_RZSR01001314.1:0-1246 GCF_004023265.1 Mesorhizobium sp. M1A.F.Ca.IN.020.06.1.1 | reverse complement strand
CGTCTACAACGCCCAGCATGAAAGCCTGGCCAAGGAATGGGCGAAGGGCTTCACCAAGGAAACTGGCATCAAGGTCACGCTGCGCAATGGCGGCGACAGCGATTTCTCCAACCAGATCGTCGCCGAGGGTGCTGCCTCGCCGGCCGACGTGTTCCTGACCGAGAATTCGCCGGCGATGGCGCTGGTCGAGGCGGCCGGCCTGTTCACGCCGGTCGATGCCGACACCCTCGCTCAGGTTCCGCAGGAATACCAGCCTTCGAGCGGCAAATGGGTGGGCGTCGCCGCGCGCAGCACCGTCTTTGCCTACAACAAGGACAAGCTCAAGGAAGGCCAGCTGCCCAAGTCGCTGCTCGACCTTGCCGATCCGAGCTGGAAGGGCCGGTGGGCCGCCTCGCCGTCCGGCGCCGATTTCCAGGCCATCGTCAGCGCGATGCTCGAGCTCAAAGGTGAAGCCGCGACTTCCGACTGGCTGAAGGCCATGAAGGAGAACTTCACCGCCTACAAGGGCAACAATACGGTGATGAAGGCGGTCAATGCCGGGGAGATCGATGGCGGCGTGATCTACCACTACTACTATTTCGGCGACCAGGCGAAGACCGGCGAGAACAGCAAGAATGTCGGCCTGCATTATTTCAAGAACCAGGACCCGGGCGCGTTCGTGTCGATCTCTGGCGGCGGCGTGCTGGCCTCGAGCAAGCATCCGAAGGAAGCCCAGGCTTTCTTGAAGTGGGTCACCGGCAAGGCCGGCCAGGAGGTTTTGAAAACTGGGACCTCTTATGAATACGCGGTCGGCAAGGATGCCATGTCGAACCCGAAGCTCGTGCCGCTGGCCGATCTGCAGGCGCCCAACATCGATCCGACGCACCTGAACTCGAAGAAGGTCATCGACCTGATGACGCAAGCCGGCTTGCTTTAGTCCGCGTTCGTCCTAAAAGGACAACCGACCGTGCTCCCGCCGGAATTCGCTTTCCGCGGGAGCGCTTTTGTTTTGGAGATGGCCTCGTCGATGACGATCATCTGCGTTTCCGACCGCGTTCGCGGTTCATCAGATCGTCTCCAGGCGGTGCATTCCGGCTGATGTCCGCGATCGACCTCACGCATTCGGGGCCGCCGGCTGCCGCAAGGCAGAGCCGGCGGTCCACGTCGTGGATTACGCTTGCGGCCGCCATCTTCTCGCTGATCGCTCTCCTGCCGCTTGCCTTCATCGTCTGGGTGGGCATCCAGACGGGATGGGACACGGTGGTGG
>NZ_RZSR01001313.1:0-1259 GCF_004023265.1 Mesorhizobium sp. M1A.F.Ca.IN.020.06.1.1 | reverse complement strand
CCCTTGTTGCGAGAGGTCGTGCCGAGCCGGCAGGTTGAAATCGTGCGTCTCATGCTAGCGTTGGACCGGGTGCAATTTCGGGTGGCGAGAGTGTTGATCGCGCTCACACCACGATCGCAGCTCACCGATCCCTTTGCGCCCAGAAAGCAATATGAGGGCATCTCCCCGACGCAATTGGCTGACATGCAAACTGACCTGGCCAAGGTCAGCCATGAATATCTGAGCGCCGCCAGCACACATGGCGCAACAGTGCTCAACCTGATCGCCGTTATCGGTTATATTGACAAATTGCTGAACAACCCCGCGCTAGTGCGGTTTATGGCGCGCAATTTTGCCGGGCACCTTGAGGTGTATCAGGAATTGCTCGACTTTCGCGAAAGTGGGTTTCAGAAACGTGCACCTATCGCTGAACAAAGCGCGTGGATTTGAGCTCTCCAATCCCCGCGAGGACCCGCTTCTCTTGTCAGACGTTTTCAGCTCGCTGAGAACCGTCCTCTTGCGCTGACGGGGCACCGGAGCGGCGCTCCCGCCAGGATGCACCCGTCAGTCGAGAACTTTGACGATCGTATAGCTTTCGAGGTCCACGACCACGATCCGATTGTCGATGACCGTGTATTCGTATTTCACGTTGTCCGGCGAGCCTTGTGAAGCTGATCGATTAGCGGCCGCGACGGCCAAGCCACTTGAGCCCGGGCCGTTAAAACGAAGAACGCCGGGCGATGCCGGCGTTCTAAACTCAACTCGCTTGCTACGGCTAGAACTTCAGGCCGATGCCGACGCGGAAGTCGTGAGCCTGTACCTTGTGCTCCAGCACGCAACCGCCGCCGCAATAATCGAAGCTCTTCTTGCCGAAGAAGGAAAAGTCGTACTCGCCGCGCAGGAAGACGTTGTGGGTCAGCGGCACGTCGATGCCGGCCCCGACAATCCCGCCAACGATCGTTCCGTCCCGTTCCGCAAAGCCGACCGCGTCGGTTTTCAAGTCCGACACCGTTACACCCGCCGTCAGGTAGGGCAGGTATCCGCCCAGGTCCATGCCCACGCGGCCCTTGAGCGAGCCGAAGAGACCGAGCGACTCGTCGAGGTCGCCAGGGCCTGGCACGTCGTGGAAGTGGCCCTTCTTGAACCGGTAGCCCAACTCGCCTTCAACGCCGTAGACGATGTTGCCCGACTGGAAGTTGTAGCCGACAAAACCGCCGATCGTCGGCGAGCCTACGTTGTGCGTCACGCTGCCGATGTCGGGCTCGCGGATGTTATAGTGC
>NZ_RZSR01001312.1:0-1268 GCF_004023265.1 Mesorhizobium sp. M1A.F.Ca.IN.020.06.1.1 | reverse complement strand
TCAACACCGCCGCCCGCCTCGAAAGCGCCGCCGATCCCGGGACCGTGGTCGTCTCGGGCACCGCCTACGACCACCTCCAGGGCAAGCTCGACTGCGGCTTCACGCCGCTCGGCAATCTGCGCCTCAAGAACATCGAGCGGCCCGTGCGCGCCTACCGCGTCGAGACCGACGCCAGCGCCTCGGTGGCTGCACCGCCTCCCCTGCCCGAGAAGCCCTCGATCGCGGTTCTGCCTTTCACCAATATGAGCGGCGACCCTGACCAGGAATACTTCGCCGATGGGCTGGTCGAGGACATCATCACGGGATTGAGCCGGGTGAACTCCTTCTTCGTGATCGCCCGCAACTCGTCCTTCACCTATAAGGGCCGGGCGGTCGACCTGCGCCAGGTCGGGCGCGAGCTGGGCGTCCGCTACGTGCTCGAAGGCAGCATCCGCAGAGCGGGATCGCGCGTGCGCATCAGCGGGCAGTTGGTCGACGCGATCAGCGGTCACCATGTCTGGACCGGCCGCTTCGAAGGCGACGTGAGCGACATCTTCGACCTGCAGGACAAGGTGACCGAGAGCGTCGTCGGTGCTGTCGAGCCGAGCATCCGGCTGGAGGAGATCAAGCAGGCGCGCATGAAGCCGACCGACTACATCAGCGCCTACGACCTCTACCTTCGCGCACTGCCGCGCTTCTACAGCATGACGCGCGAAGGCTTTGCCGATGTGCGCCGGCTCACCAACGAGGCGCTCAGCATCGACCCTGGCTTCACCTTGGCGAAGGCACTCGGCGCCTATATCCGCAGCCTATCCGTGAGCCAGTGCTGGCACGAGCCCGACGATGTGCGAGTCGCCGCGCGCATGGCGCGCGAGGTGCTGGCGGAAGCGCGCGACGACCCCACGAGCCTGCGCTTCGCGGCGCAGGTGATCGCCTACAGCGCGAAGGAATACGAGATGGCGCTGGGCACGATCGAACGATCCCTGCTGCTCAACCCCAATTCGGCGCAGGGCCATACCGGCAGCGGCTGGGTGAACGCGCATTCCAGCCGCCCGCTCGTGGCGATCGAGCACTTTCACAGGGCGATGCGGCTGAGTCCGGTCGACCCCGAGAAAGGCATCGCGCTCTCCGGCATCGGGATGAGCTATCTGATGCTCGAGCGCTACGAGGAAGCGCTGGCATGGGGAGAACGCGCGCTGCACGAGATGCCGAACTACGGCTCATCGCACCGCGTGGTGATCATGGCGCTGGTCAAGCTCAACCGGCGGGACGAGGCGCAGGCCGCGGCG
>NZ_RZSR01000131.1:0-9095 GCF_004023265.1 Mesorhizobium sp. M1A.F.Ca.IN.020.06.1.1 | reverse complement strand
GTTTCATAAGGAGGGGCCAACATGGCTCTTACTTCCGTTGAAAAGAACCAGGAGATCTTGTCCCTGGCCCTTGAGGATCGTTCTCAGGGCTACCAGGACCTGGTTTCCAACTCGAATGCCTTGCTCAACGTGCTCAAGCGCAAGGGCAAGTTCAAAGAGTATTCCGGCCCGCGAATTCGCGAACGGCTGCTCTACACCAAGACCGGTTCGGCGGTTTGGTACAACGGCTTTGACTTCTTGAACCCGGTTCCGACCGAGCTCTTCAACGATGCCGAGTACACGCCGAAAATGTGCGCGGTCGCCATCACCCTCGCCAATGAGGACATCCTCAACAACGAGGGCGAAAACCAGATTATGGACATTCTGGAGTCGCACATCGCGGCTGCGGAAAGTGAACTGGAAGACGAAGTCGACATTTCCCTGCACGGCAACGGCACCCGCTTCGCCGGCAAGGAACTGGGCGGCCTTCAACTATCGGTTCCGACCGTGGTCAATTCCGGCGTCTATGCCGGCATCGACCGCGCCGCAAACCCGATCTGGCGCACTTCGGTGTTCGATGCCAACTCGTCGTTCCCGGCGATCGGCACCCAGGTCACCGCGACCACCATCCGCCCGATGCTCAACTCGATCATGACGCAGCGGTCGCGCGGCACCAAAGCCGCCGATCTCATCCTCATGTCGCCTGAGCATTACGCAGCTTACGACGCCGCCACCGTGGCAATCCAGCGCGTCAACGACGTGTCCGGCCTCGGCAAACTCGGCTTCACGTCGCTGAAGTATTTCGGCGCCGGGCGTTCGGCGGAGATCGTTCAGGAAGGTGGCATCGGCTCCAATATGCCGGCGAACACGACCTACGGTCTGGACACCGACAATCTGTGGCTCCGCTACCACCCGGAACGAAACTTCAACAAGATCGGTCGGCCGATGATGCCGATCAATCAGGACGCGAATGTCCAGTACATCGGCTTCATGGGCGAACTGACGATGACGAATCCGCTGTTCCAGTGGAAGCTCATCGACAGCAACCCGGCCGCGTAAGAGGAGAAAGGATCCATGGCTTACGTTCCTCACACTCCGCACCTCGGCATTCCGCCGATCGCTGCCACGCTGCCGGCCTCGACTGCGGCCGGTCGCTCCACTCCTGGCCCTTGGCTCGGCGATATCATCCGCGCCCAGGACCCGAACTATGGCACGGGCGAGTTCATCTACCTGAAGGGCGCGGCATCTACCGTGGTCGGCTCGTGGGTGACCTACAACCCCGACGACTGGTCGACCACGCTGCTGGTCGCCAATGCCATTGGTCCGGTCGCCGTCGCCATGTCCGCGAATGTTGCCAACCAGTACGGCTGGTATCAGATCCAGGGCAAGGCGATCGGCCAGGTGCTCGCCGGCTTTGTCGACGACGCCAACGTGTACGCCACGGCCACGCCGGGCAGCGTTGACGATGCGGTCGTGGCTGGTGATCGCGTCAAGAACGCCAAGGGCGCATCGGCCATCGGCACGCCGTCCGCGGGCCTTGCCGAGTTCGAAATCGCCCGTCCGTTCATGGATGACGGCTTGGCCGCGTAACTGGCCTTCGGCGGGGGCTTCGGCTCCCGCCTTTTCCCTTTGCAGCCTCTCAGACAGGAGAATTCGCCCATGAGCGCGAACAGCAACACCGTGAACGTCACGTTCCGAAACCACGTCATGCCCGACGAGCAGGCAAGCCGCACGGCAGGCCGGCCGATATTCACCGAAATGGAAGTGTGCGACCTTTCATTCCCCGCAAACCGCCAGACCAAGGCGACCTATCCGGCTCACGATGCCGAGCCGAACGCCACTCGCGAAAGCTTCGCGAACGGCGGCGGTGTCGTTACCTATGCGCAGCTCTACAACAAGCAGTATCTGGCCTTCAAAGACGGCGCCGCGCAGCCCCTTTCCGGCACGCCGCTGGCGGAAGCGCCGTTCCTCAAGGAATCGAAGCGCCGCGAACTGAAGGCGCTCGGCATCCACACGGTCGAGCAGCTTGCATCGCTCGACGGCACGCCGCTGAAGCAACTCGGCATGGGCGGGCGCGAACTGAAGAACCAGGCACAGGGCTATCTCGACGCAGCTGCCGGCAGCGCCGACGTGACCAACCTCGCCGCCCAGGTGGCCGCGCTGACCGCTCAGCTCGCCGAAGAACGCCGGCTGCGCGAAGAGCTGGTGCAGAGCGGCACGATCACCCGCAACGTGCCTGCGGCTGAGCAGGAGGCCAATCAGCAGGAGGATCAGATCGACGAAGTTGACGAGGAAGAGCAGCCCGACGAGCCGCCGACGGCCGAAGAGATCGAGGCGATGGATGACGAAGAGCTCAAGGTCTACATCGCCAAGGAAACCGGCAGCCGCCCGCGCGGCAACCCGAACCATGACACCTTGGTCGCCGCGGCCAAGGAACTGGCGAACCTGGCCTGATCGCCATGAGCATCCTCAGCGTCATCAAGGAAGTCTGCCCGGTCATTGGCTTGACCGTGCCGACCGCCGTCTTTTCGTCAACCGATCGCGAGCACGTCGAGTTGCAAGCGCTCGCGAACGAAATGGCGAAGAGGATCGCTTTCGACACTCGAGACTGGACCCGGCTGAAGGTGCTTGCGACCTTCACCGGGGACGGTCTGGCTACCGCATTCAATTTCCCTGATGACTACCACCGCATGCTGAAGAAGGCGCGCGTGTGGCCATCGGCAACCCCTTACACCGCGCTGACCCACTACCCCGACAGCGACGAGTGGCTTGGCATTCAGGTGCAGAATTTCCAGCCGCTGGTCGGCGCCTGGACCGTGGTCGGCGAACAGATGCTGATCAAGCCGGCGCTGCCGAACCTTTCGACCGTCCAGTTTTTCTATCTTTCCAGCAATATTGTGAAAGACAAAGACGGAAATGCAAAAGCGTCATTCGCAGCCGATGATGATGTTTTCCGCCTCGACGAACGCGTTCTGAAACTGGGCATGATCTGGCAGTGGAAGGCCAACAAGGGCATGGCCTACGCTGAGGACATGGCGACCTATGAGGACGCGCTGGCGGCCTCGGCAGGCGCCGACAAGGGATCAAACATCCTGGTGGTCGGGCGCGGCCGCACGCCCTATGACGCCGATATTGCGTTTCCTGGGGTGATCGTCCCATGAGGGCCGGTTTCCGTCGCGTACCGGTCGCGCAGCCCGCGCAGCAGCGGCATAGCACGCTGACATTTCCGGCGCCGATCCGCGGCAAGATTTCGAATGAAAATCTCGCTGCCTCGAAGCCGCAGGGCGCGACCGTGCTGGAAAACTGGTTCCCGACCAGCACCGGCATCCGGTTGCGCGGCGGCCTAAATAAGAAGGCGACGATCGGTGCTGGCCCGGTTGTCAGCATGTTGACCTATGACGGGTCGGCCGGCCGCTTCTTGTTCGCTGCAGACGCAACCAAGATCTACGACGTCACCAATCCCGCCAGCCCGAATGTGGCGCCAGCTCCGGCCGTGTCCGGACAGACCAGCGGCTATTACTCCTATGTTCAGTTTCCGACCGTCGGCGGCGATTACCTGTCGGCGGTGAACGGCACCGACAGCATGCGCCAGTTCGACGGGACAACCTGGACGACCGTCGCTAGCCTCGGCACGATCGTCACCAACAAGCTGTCGTTCGTCTGGACCTATCGCAGCCGCGAATTCTTCATCGAGAAGAACACGCTCACGGCCTGGTTTCTCCCGGTCGATGCAATTTCCGGCGCGGCCTCGGATTTCTCTCTTGCCGGCGTGTTCCAGAAAGGCGGCAGCCTGCTTTGCGGTGGCACCTGGTCGCTAGATGCCGGCGATGGCGTCGACGACAAATGCGTGTTCATCTCGACCAAGGGCGAAGTCGCGGTTTTCGAGGGCGCAAACCCTGCTGACCCGGCCGACTGGTCTCTTGTGGGCCGCTATGACATGTCACCACCGCGCGGCCCTCGCGCCATGATGCAGGCGGGCGGCGAGCTGCTGATCGCCATGGACGACGGCATTATCCCGATCTCGCAGGCCATCCAGCGCGACCGGGCTGCACTGTCCCTGATCAGCGTTTCGCGCAACATCGAACCGGACTGGCGAGCAGAGGCTGCGGCTCGCGCAACGCTGCCTTGGGAAGTCCTAAAGTGGCCGCTCTTCAACATGGCGATCGTCTCCCTGCCGGCGCTTGTCGGGCAGGAAAAGAAATGCTTCGTCGTCAACCTTCAGACGGGCGCATGGGCCGATTACACCGGCTGGGATACGCGCTGCCTGGCAATGCTCGACGGCCGGGCCTATTTCGGCACGTCTGATGGCAAGGTGATGCAGTGCGAGGTCGGCGGCCACGACGACGGCCAACCCTACACCAGCACCTATGTCGGCCTGTTCGACCACATGAAGGCCCCAGCGCGGTCGAAGACAGTGCACATGGCGCGAACCGTGTTCAGGGCCAGCCGCAAGTTTCTCGCCAAGCTGTCCATATCGTCTGACTATCAGGTCCGTCTGCCCTCGGCGCCGGCCTCCGTCGCCGATGACGTGACGCTCGACGAGTGGGATACGGGCCTCTGGGACGTGGCTCTCTGGGATGCCGGCACAACAATGACGGTCTCGACGAAGTGGGCTTCAATCGGCCAATCCGGTTTTGCGGTCGCGCCGCAGCTGCAGGTGACGTGCGGCGTGACGCCGACCCCCGACGCCGAACTGGTCGCGATGGACGTCATCTATGAAGTCGGCGCGGTGGTCGTTTGAAGCTGCTTTTTGGGCATGACGAGGCTGTCGCTCGCTTCGTCGCTGACCTGACCATCGGGCCGGCCGATTTCGGCAAGTGCAAGGCTATCGGAGTGCTCGACGACGAGGACCGGCTTTTGGCCGGTATGGTGTTTCACGACTGGCAGCCCGGACCCGGGCTCATCCAGATTTCGAGTGCTTCGACCACGGCCCGATGGCTCACTGCGGAAGTGCGCCACATCATGTTTTCGTACCCGTTCGACCAACTCGGATGCCAGATGGTCGTCCTTCAGGTGTCAGCCAAAAACGCGCGCACGGTGCGCATCGCCAAGGCCTTCGGTTTCACCCCTTACCTGATCAAGCGCATGCGCGGCCGGGACGAGGACGGATACGTCTTCACGCTCACTGACGACGATTGGCGAAATAGCAAGTTCACGAGGAAGATCCATGGGCAAACCCTCAGCTCCTGAACCGCCGGATCCCAAGGAAACGTCGGCGGCCTCGACTTCCACCAACGTCGGCACCGCTATCGCGAATTCCTTCCTGAATAACGCGAACCAGGTCACGCCAGATGGAACGATCAGCTACGATCAGACCGGCAGCTATACCTGGAACGATCCCTATACGGGCAAGAGCTACAATATCCCGCGCTTCACGGCGACGACTTCGCTTTCCGATGCCCAGAAAGCCATCAAGACCCAGACCGACGCCGCACAGTTGAACCTCGGCACGCTCGCCAATAACCAGTCTTCGTTCCTCAACGACTATATGTCGAAGCCGTTCGATGGTTCGAACGATGCGACTGAGGCGCGGCTGTTGCAGCTCGGGCGCGAACGGCTCGATCCCATCCTTCAGCAGCAGCAGGACGCGCTGGCGACGAGGCTGGCCAATCAGGGCATCAAGCTTGGATCGACCGCTTATGACCGCGCTATGACCCAGCAGAGCCAAGCGGCGAACGATGCCTATGACCAGCTCATTTTGCAGGGTCATGGGCAAGCGTTCCAGGAGGCCCAAGCGATCCGAAATCAGCCGATCAACGAAATCACGGCGCTGCTGTCCGGTTCGCAGGTGTCGAATCCGCAGGCTGCCGGCTTCAATCAGAGCACGATCCCGACGACCGACGTGGCCGGCCTGATCAACCAGAACTACCAGCAGAAGATGGCCAACTATCAGCAGGACATGGCCAACTCGCAAAGCCTGATCGGTGGTCTGTTCGGCCTCGGCGGCAAGCTCATCAGCCTGTCGGACGACGACGCCAAAAAGGACAAGACGCGGCTGGCCGACATCACGCCGGAAATGGGCCTGTGGAAATTCCACTACAAGGGCGAGCCCAAGGATGCGCCGATGCGCCTCGGCCTCATGGCGTCGGAAGTCGAAAAGGTCGTGCCGGAAGCCGTCAGCCGTCGCCCGGACGGCTATCGGCAGGTCGACTATGGCAAAGCCCTGATGCTGGGAGCCTGACACATGGCCCTTTCCTTCATCTTCGACGCCAGCAAGGAAACGCCGGCTTCGATCGCCAAGCAGCGCGCCGTCGTCGAAGCGCTGATGCAGTCGCAGCGCACGCCGCGCAACATCGGCGAGGGCCTGAACGCACTTGGCGATGGCATCGTGATGAACGTGCTGGGCCACCGCGCCGATGCGGCTGAACAGGCCGGCCAGGCTCATGCATCCGACGTTCTGAGCGGTCTCTTCAATGCGGGTTCCTTCCCGGCTGCGCCCGGATCGGACACCGTGTCCGCTTCATCGGGAGGTCGGACCGATTATCACGGCGATCAGTTGGCGTGGACCGATGCCGCTCCCTACCAGAAGGCGTTTCTGAACACTCTTGCAGGTCCGGAAAGCGGCGGTCGCTACGACGTCATCTATGGCGGCAGCAAGTTCAGCGACTTCTCGCACCACCCTAACCAGGCTGTTCGCATCCAGACCGGGCCGAATGCCGGCCGCACGTCGAGCGCGGCGGGCAAATATCAGTTCCTCGGCTCGACATGGGACGATCAGGCGCAGAAGCTCGGACTTACCGACTTCTCGCCGGTCAACCAGGACAAGGCTGCCTGGAACCTTGCTGCCGAGACCTACAAGGCCAAGACTGGGCAGGACCTTGCCACCGTGCTGCAGTCTGGCGATCCGAGCGCGATTGCCGGCGTCGGCAACGCCTTGCGCGGCGTCTGGACGAGCCTCCCGGGCGGTATCGAGCAAGGCACCACCACAGACCGTTTCGTGGCCGCCTATCAGCGCGCCCTCGGCTCTGGCGCCTCTCCGGCACAGGCCACCGCTGTCGCGCAGCAGCAGACCGCGCAACCTGTAAAGGTTGCCAGTCTTGACCCGTCGATGGGCGTTGCCGCAGCCACGGTTCGGCCGTTGCCGCAGGAATATGCCGCGAAGGGCATCACGCAAGAGCAGTGGGACGCGATGAACGCTCCCGACGGCGCAGTGGTGCAGACCGCTCCGGCAACGCCGACCGGTGGCGGATACGCTCCTGGCATGCCTGCCACGACTACGGCGCGCGGTCAGCGGGTGCTCTCGACGCTCATGACCCCTGAGCCCTTGTCAGGCCGTGGCGGTGTCGTGCAGGCACTGACTGCGGCCAATCCGCCCGCTGCACCGTCTGGTGGCGCTTCTGGTGTCACACAGGCGCTGACCGATGCTCCGGGTGGCGCGGCTCCGGCCTCCCCTGCCGTGCAGAAGGTCCTACAGGCGCTTTCCCCGCCCGATGCAAGCCTGCCGGCTATGGCTGGCGGCAGTGCCGACGTGGTGCAGCCGGGCGCAGCAGGACCGTCGGTGCAGGACCTTATGCGCGCCGCGGCCGATCCCTGGCTGAGCGAGCAGCAGCGCGGCGTCGTCAACATGATGCTCGAGCAGCAAGTGCAGAATGCCGATCCGCTGAGGCAGCTGCAAATTCAGAAGGCCAAGCGCGATCTCGCCATTCAGCCCAAGCAGTGGCAGAAGCTCGACGATAACACGCTGTTCGACGCGACAAGCGGCGAGACGCGAACCGTTCCGGGCGCGACTGCAAAGCTGTTCGAAGGAAATAGCCTCGACGCTCAGGCATGGAACATCCTGCGGACTGCTGACCCGAATTCTCAGGATTATGCCACGGCGTACGCCATCGTCTCGCAACCGAAACAGCAGCTTGTCCAGACGCCGGACGGCCAGATGCTGATCAATGTGCCGCCGCCGCTCCCCGCCTGGCTCAAGGCGCCCGGCGGCGCTGCTACCTCCGCGCCGAACTCGCCCGGAGCGACGACGCCAGCGAGCCCGACGAGCGCAACCGCCCCGGTGACCGCGCCAACGCCCACTGGGGCGCCTCAAGGCGGGGCGACTGCCGGCGGGCTGATCCCCGGGACGGCGAAACCGACCGAAACTCAGCGCAACCGGGTTTCCGCGGTGAACCAGGCATTCGACGCGATCAACACAGAGCTCGACCGCTACACCCATCTGGTCGGCAAGAGTGGCATCGAAGCCATGCCTGGGCAGGCCAAGGACAATCTGAACACGGTGCGGCAAGGCATCATGTTGCAGCTGAAGGAGCTGTTCAATCTCGGCGTCCTGAACGGCCCCGATCTGAGCCTGATGGAGCGGATGATCTATGACCCGGTGGTTGATCCCCTGAAGGAAGGCGGGTTGGCGAACTTGCCGAGCCAGCTTTATTCGGCTGCCGTCGGCGATGCTCCCGCCCGTGCACAGAACAGTGTCGCCGAACTGAGGCGGATGCTCAGCGGCATCAAAGACGCTGTTGACAAGACGGTGCCAACCGGCCCCGCGCCACAGGGCAGTGCTGACGATCTCAAGAAGAAGTATGGTCTCGACTGATGGCTGATCTCGCGCGCATCAAAGGCAATGTCGCCAGGATGGTCGGGCAGAACGCGCCGACCGAAGACATTGACCGTTACATCGCCAGCGAGGGCGTGACGCTCGACGACGTGCGCAGCTTCAATCCCTCTGACGACGTCGCTGCCGCCGATGCCCGCGCCAAGGCAGGGATTGCCGTTGCTCAGAAGATTGTTGAGCAGGGCGGCCCCGATCCTGCAAAAGGGCACGACGTGCCAGCCTTCGTTTCTCCCCGAGCGATGGGCGCGACCGGCACTTTCCTAAGTTCGATCGGCGAAGGTGTTCCAATCGTTGGTCCCTATGTCGACAAAGGGTTAACAGCGACCGCTGCAGGCATTGGCTCTGCCCTTACTGGCGAGCCGTTTTCGAAGGTCAACGACGAAATGTCAGTGATCAACGACGAGAGCCGAGCAGCTAGCCCGGTCGCGCACAAGCTGGGCAATGTGACGGGCGCTGTGGCCGGTACTCTTCCGGCAATGGCGGCGGCACCTGAGGTATTCGGCATTGGCGCCGGCTCAACTGCCGCACGCCTCGGCGCTGGATTTTTGAGTGGCGGCATTATCAATGG
>NZ_RZSR01001311.1:0-1269 GCF_004023265.1 Mesorhizobium sp. M1A.F.Ca.IN.020.06.1.1 | reverse complement strand
GGCCCGCCGCAAGCAAGCCGCCGACGAGGAGGCCCGCCGGAAGGCCGAGGAGGCTGAGCGGCAAAAGGCAATGTGGGAGCGCCTGCGCTCGAATCAGATGATTACCAGCGAGCAAGCAAACCCGGCCGCGGGACACGATCAGCCGGCCCAGGCGCAAATCGCCGCTGACGGTCAGCTTGTTCCGGTGCCGGGCGCCGATACCGATCCGAACAAGGCTTTCCTTGCGCAATCGGAAAAGCATTCGAATGCGATGGCGAAGGCGCGGGTTTTCCGCCGCACCGACGCGTTGATCCCCGAAGGCACGATGATCCGCGGATTTCTGGAAACCGCCATCAACACCGATCTGCCCGGCATGGTCCGCGCGGTGGCGCGCGAGGACGTCTATTCGCTCGACGGCCGCCGCATTCTGATCCCGAAAGGCTCTCGGCTTACCGGCGAGTATCGTTCGGGGATCGCGCGCGGGCAAAAGCGTGTCTTCATCGTCTGGAACCGCGTCATACGTTCCGACGGCGTGTCGGTCGACATTGCCTCGCCTGGAGCCGACCGTCTCGGACGGGGTGGTCTCGGCGGCCGCGTCGACACGCATTGGCTCGAACGCTACGGCAATGCGATCATGCTTTCCGTCGTGGGCGGCGTTTCGGAATACCTGTCCTCCCTCGCCGACACCGGCAGCGACGGCCAGCAACAGCAGGTGACGACCGTTGACCCCGTGACGGGGCAGACGGTCACGACGACCTATGGCGGCTCCGGCTCGCAACGCGATGCCCGCAGCATCGCCTTCGACAAATCGTCGACGGCGCTGCAACAGCTGGCACAAGAGGCATTCCGCGACACGCAGACCATCCCGCCGACCATCTACGTTGACCAGGGCACGCCGGTCGTCGTCTTCGTGCGCCGGGATCTGGATTTTTCCGAACTCTATGCGGATCCGGTAGAAGAGGAGCTGGCTCGACTGAAGCGCGGCGGAAATCCGGCAAAGGCCATCGATCCGACGCCGCTCTTAGTGACGCCGAGGTCTGAGGCTGATCCGTATGATCCAGGCTACGGGACTCCGGCCAAATGAATGTCGTCCAGCCTGTGCTGAATCCGTGGGCGCGTGCACCGGTGCTGCGCGCCGAACTGGAACCGATCTGGCCGTACATGGAGGAAGAAGCAGTCTCGGAGATCGCCATCAACCGGCCCGGCGAGGTTTTCATTGAGCGCCTGGGTACAAAGGAGATGGAGCATGTCGTCAAACGCGAGCTCACCAGAAACTGGATTCGCTCGGTC
>NZ_RZSR01001310.1:0-1272 GCF_004023265.1 Mesorhizobium sp. M1A.F.Ca.IN.020.06.1.1 | reverse complement strand
GTCCTGCGCCCGCCAGAGTCATCTTGCGAGGCGTCGAGTCGGACACCGACATAAGACGAGCAGCCTCGCCAGAGGTGAAGCGCCGCAGCACTTTCTTTGACGTCGGCGGAAACAGAGCTTCACTCATAGCCTGTAGCTGCGAGCTGAGCAGCTCTGCCTGGGCACCGATTGTCTCCTCGACATTCGGCAGCAATTGTCTGCTCCGCTCGGCAACGGTACTCACGGATTAAACCCTCATCACGGAAATTGCGGCGAATGCCGCTCTTTAACGTGACGATAGCATCCGGCCTCTCTGTTGCAAGGATTTAGTGGTTAACAGAACCTTAACTTCGACAGGTCGTATTGAGACGCTAATCGCCTCTATCGCTCATAACCATTTGTTCTGACTTCACTTTCTTCCCGCGGTTCACGACGCGCCGATTCCGGTTGCTAGTTGTTTTACTAGGGGTCCACTCCCCATCGTGGGGAGAGACCGGGACCGATTTCCCACCTGCATTGCCCGACTCACCCCCGCAGTAAGCGAATCGCACTCATAATTTCGTTAGTCGCGGCTTGCCGCGCAAACGTGCCCTCTGCCTCCGAACGCATTCGAATCGGAGCACTACTGATGCGGGCACTGGCCATTCCTGCCGACGCGCACGACGACTTCCCTGACCTTATCGATTCCATGCACCGCCTGCGGGCTCGCATCTTCAAGGGACGGCTGGGATGGGACGTGGTCACACGCGGCGGCAGGGAAACCGATGAATTCGACGCTCTGAGACCAACATACATCCTGGCGATATCGTCGGCCTCCGAGGTCGTCGGCTGCGCAAGGCTCCTGCCGGCGAGCGGCCCCAACATGATCGAGGCGCTGTTCCCCGATCTGGTGCGGTCGGGCGCGTTCAAGCCGCATTCCGCAGTGATCGAGAGCTCGCGCTTCTGCGTCGATACCTCGCTCGACGAGGGTAGGGCAGGGGGCTCGCTCCACGATGCGACACTCACCATGTTCGCCGCCATCATCGAATGGTCGATGGTCAACGGATATCGCCAGATCGTTACCGGGACGGACCTTCGCATCGAGCGCATCCTCAAGAGAGCGGGTTGGCCGATGAGGCGGATAGGGCAGCCGCGGAGGATCGGCGAGACGACTGCCATCGCCGGGAGGCTGCCGGCAGACCGCGCGAGCTTCGAGCGCGTGTGCCCGCCGTCATACCGCTCCGTCCTCTGCCCGAAGCTGCGTGCCGCGTGAAGCGAGTATGGCCATGCCCCAGCTTCGCTCCCATCCACGGC
>NZ_RZSR01001309.1:0-1274 GCF_004023265.1 Mesorhizobium sp. M1A.F.Ca.IN.020.06.1.1 | reverse complement strand
AGCCCATACCCCGCGCTGATGACCATCGAGTCGGCGAACCCTGTCCACAACAGGCCGTTGAAGTAGGCGATGGACGCCTTCGTCGAAAGGCTCTTGTCGTCATCCACGAGCTTGAAGAACAATGATCGCAGACCGGGCCAAGTGTATTTGTCCGGCTTGTCCTCATAGCCGGCGATTTTCACCATGCCGGCGCGTAGATTTTCAGTGACACGCTCGTGGGATCCTTTATTCACCCACGTGCGCAGGGGAGTGATGTAATAGAGCGCTGCAGGCACAACGACGCCGATTAGGTACGGCACCTTTGAGAAGTCTGGCAAACCAGGAAAAGTGCCCATAAGAATGAACCAAATCACTGCACCGTAGACGATTATGAGCGCTGCGGGCGTAAACCAGCGCCAGATTTGCATCGTGTTCAGGGTCATGTTTTTGGGCCGTCCGGAAAGCGGAGCTTGGTGTATTCAGCTCTCTTCAGAGAAAAACTCTTACAGTGGATACCACGTCTATCTAAAGCTTAAGTCTCGACAGGTGAAAGCCTCTCGGTCTACGGCCTCACCGGGGTCGGTCGTACGCGCGCTCGAACCTCGTCGTAGAGCGCAATCTGCCCGGGCATGGAAACCGTCACAGCGAGTCCAAAGGGCACCATTTCGTCGACAGTTGCACCGGCGTCCGGTTCGCGTTGGATCTTCAATGGAACCACCATATTGCCTGTCACGACGGCGGCGCGATCACCGCTCCAGCAGCGGGTGTACACCGTGCCGCGATTGGTTTGGTTTCCGTCGGGTTGATTTCCGTGCGCGGTAACGCCAAGGTTTTCGATGTCGACCGGATCCACAAGTTTCATGCGCACCGCGCGATAGGCTTTCCGGCCGGGTTGCACGGGCGTAAGCCAAGCAAGAGTGGCGGATATGTAGTGTGGGTGCGTTCTCCCACCGATCGCTACCGGGATCGGCACCGATACGTCCACGCTCCGCTCATTGGCCAATGATCCGACGGCCCAGAACGTGGCCCGATCGGCTGCGCACGCCACAGCATCGTCGGCATCGAAAGCTCCGTAGCCGATGAACCGGCGAATATTGTCCTTCTGACGCGGCGCTTGCCCTCGTCCGAAAGGACCGAGGAGATCCCTGACTAGCGTCGCAGTGGGGCCGGGCCAGCGCGCGGAATGCACCAGCAACGCCTTGATCAAGGCGGCGCGCTGCGGGTTGCTCAACTGGAGAAATTCCTGGCCGTACTCCGCCTCAAGAGCATCGTGAATTCTGTGCGCGGTCCTTGAC
>NZ_RZSR01001308.1:0-1274 GCF_004023265.1 Mesorhizobium sp. M1A.F.Ca.IN.020.06.1.1 | reverse complement strand
GTGCCGAGATAGGCCGCGCGCGGCCGGCTGGAGGAAAAGGCGAAGGCGACGACCGCGTACCAGACGAATTCGTTGAGGAAGAGCAGCGGCGGCAGGACCAAGAGCATCCAGAGCGGCGGCGAGGCCGGCAGCATGGCCGCGAACATCGAGGCGTAGAAGATCGCCGTCTTCGGATTGGCGAGCTGGACCAGAAGCGCGCGCCGCAGCGCCCGCCAGAACGAGCCGGCGCGCGCCGAGGCATCGTTCGCGATCTCGATCGGCTGATTGGCGCCGCGCCAGATCTTTATGCCGATCCACAGCAGATAGGCGCCGCCGGCGACGCGCAGGAAAATGTCCAGCCAGGCGACCTGGACGAGCAGCGCGGTCAGGCCCGCGACCGCGATGATGGCGAAGATGAAGCCGCCGATGCCCATGCCGATCGCCGCCGCTAGGCCGTCACTGCGCTCGCCGGCGACCGCGATACGCGAGACGACGACGAAGCTCGGCCCCGGGCTCATCGCCCCCAGCAGGAAAACGCCAAGGATGGAAAGGATGGTTGCAATCTCGGACAAGACTTCCTCCGCAGGTCGGCTGCAATTCCCTGCGCAGTACAATGCACGCGCCGCACGCCTTGTCACCATCCTGGCGGGCGATCGGCGAGCGCGAGCATGCCGAGACGGCGTCTGGTCAGGCAGGAGCCGCGCCCTATGTCTTCCGCGGCCCGTCCAGCCATCGGGCGAAACACCGCCTTTTGCAGAACAAGCGGCAGTTGCTTGGGTTGGCAGCCGTGTTCTGCAGTCGTACGGTATATGGCGGAAGTGCCTCTGCACACGGGGAGACTTCAGATGAAAGCTGCCGCAGAACGCGACCCTCGCAGGCGCGAGCTTTTGAAGGATCACGGCCCAGCCGGACTGGCCGCGAAGTCTGTTTCCGGCCGCGCCGCAGCCCAGCAGCGCCGACGACGCGCCGCCCACAGTCAAGACGTCCCGCCGATCCGTTCGCGCCAAGCATGATCCGTTCCAGTGCTTTCCTTCCCTAGACCGAGGCGAGGCCGCTCGCCGCTCTGGATAGGCTTGATCGCAACGCTCTCGGGCTGCGCGGGCGGGGTGCTCGACCCGCAGGGCCCGATCGGCGCGGGCAACCGCACGATCCTGCTCAACTCGCTGGCGGTCATGCTGGTCATCGTCATTCCGACGCTGGTGGCGCTGCTTTTGTTTGCCTGGATGTTCCGCGCCTCCAACCGCAACGCCCGCTACGAGCCGGAATTCACCTATTCGGGCCGCATCGAGCTGATG
>NZ_RZSR01001307.1:0-1275 GCF_004023265.1 Mesorhizobium sp. M1A.F.Ca.IN.020.06.1.1 | reverse complement strand
CGGCGAACTCGACCGGACCGAGCGTATTGGCCGGCTCGTTGACGAGATCGCGCGCAAGCAGCACGCCTTCGATAACCGCCTCTTCCGCGGCGAAGGCCTTTTTGGCGGCGGAAGGGTCGGCGCAGTGGATGGTTATCTTGGCCGGCTTTGCGGTTTCGGCCTTTTTGCTCTCCGCCCCCTTGGCGTCGGATTGGCCGTCTTCCTTGTCCTTCCTGGTCTTGTATTTGTCGAAGCCGTAGCTGCGCAGGAGGATGCCGGCGGCAAGGTGCGCCGCCTGCCTGCCGTCCGGCTGGAGGTCCGGAAGATCGAGGATGACAGCGACTTCCACAGCCTTGCGCAGCGCGGCGGCAACCGCGCCGCCGAGCTTCAGCCAGGCGTAGTCGTCGAGGCTTGCGACCTTGCCGGCGCCGACGGCCACCAGCCGGTCGACAGAGGTTCCCTCCGGTGCCAGCACTTCCACCGAGCTCGCGAACTTGCCGGAGAAATCGGCGACCGGAAACGCGCGCGCCAATGCGCCAGCCGGGTCGCAGGCCTTCGCGGCATCGCCAAGGCCGCCTCCGTCGGCCGCAAGCACGAAGACGCTGCCTTTTTTGGGCGCGGCCAATTTGGCGAAGGCAATCGAAGGTCTCGAAGTCATCAGATCCTGCTTCCGGGATGAGGCGCCGCGAACCGGCTTTTGAGCGTGCGCGACATTTGGTCGTTTTCGGCCATTTGGCAAGACTTTGGCCGAAATCGCTGTCTATATCGGCGCCGAAACCAACCAAGGATTCGTCGCGGCGGAACGCAAGCTTTATGCCGCAACCTGTTGTTAACCATCAATGTTTCGCATTTCTTATTCATTGACGCGGAGACTCCGCCGCGCCGGGCGCGTGGCGTGGAGAGGACAAACCAGATGAGCCGCCTATGGACCCGGTTGTGCAGGCGTCGGCGGATGACTACCTTGTCGGCAGGCATGATGCCGTTCGGCACAATCGAGAAAAGCCTTCATGAAGGTCGTTGAACGCTACATCATGCGTCGCGCTACCGCGATGTTCCTGGCGGCGCTGGCGTGGACACTGGCGATCGTGTGGACGACGCAGGTGCTCGCCAAGATTGATTTGGTCACCGACAGCGGCCAGTCGGCGTTGACCTTCTTCGAAGTCGCGGCCCTGATCATCCCCTCGATCGTCCCGATCGTGGTGCCGTTCGCGCTGGTGGTCGCGGTGGCGCAGACGCTGAGCGCCATGAACACGGATTCGGAGCTGGCGGTGATCAACGCCGCGGGCGCCTCGCGTT
>NZ_RZSR01001306.1:0-1167 GCF_004023265.1 Mesorhizobium sp. M1A.F.Ca.IN.020.06.1.1 | reverse complement strand
GAGATGCGCAGCATGTCGCGCTCGCGACGCTGGAGCTTCACCATGACAGTGCCGCCGGGATCGGAGAACTTCATCGCGTTCGACAGCAGGTTCGCCATCACCTGGTGCAGGCGATCGGGGTCGATATTGGCTTCGGCGCGCGGGGCATCGTCGACCAGGACGATGCGGATCCCGCTATCGGCCATGTAATTGGAACTGGCGGCGATGGCCTGCTCCAGGACCGCACGCACTGGCATCTGCTTGATTTTGAAGGTGATGACGCCCGACTCGATCTTCTCCATGTCGAGAATGTCGTTGATGAGAAGAACCAGCCTTTCACTGTTGTTGTGGGCGATGTTGACGAGGTTGGCGGCCTTGGGCGGCAGCTCGCCCGCGACGCCGGCTGCGATCAGGCCAAGCGAGCCGCGGATGGATGTCAGCGGCGTTCGCAATTCGTGGCTGACCGTGGAAATGAAGTCGTTCTTGAGCTGGGCGTTTCGCTTCTGCTCGGTGATGTCGCGATTGTAGGTGATGACGCCGACGATCTTGCCGGCCTCGTCGCGGAACGGCGCCTTCAGAGTGTAGAGCCAGCCCTGCCTGCCGTCAGGCAGGAGCGCGGGCTGATCGATGCGCAACGTCTGCCCGGCCTCCAGCGCGCCCATTTCATCCTGCCTGAAGCGCTCGGCCACGTCCTTGGGATAGAAATCGAAATCCGTCTTGCCGATGAGGTCCTCGACGGAGGCGGCGCGCACCAGTTCGGCGGTGGCTGGATTGGCCGCGATGAAGCGCCCCTCCGCATCCTTCACGTTGAGACTATCCGGCAGCTCGCGAACCATGGCACGGAATATCATGTTGGACACGGCGAGATCGCGTCGCCGCTGCTGCCGATCGAGCAGCACGGCAATGATGAAGGTGCTCAGGAAGCGGAACAGGAGCGACGGCAACGTGCTCTGCTGCACGAAGCCGGTCACGACCTGCGAGGGAATGACCAGAAGCGTGATGAGCCCGGCCAGCGCGACCGACAGGCCGAGGCCGAGTATGTCGAACATGGTGCGCGAGCGGACCGCGACGATGTGGTGCCAGGCCAGGCCGACGACGGCGGTGATCAGGATGCTCATGACGCCGGCTTCGGCGCCCTGACCGCCCAGATGAAGACGATAGGCGATGGAGCCGGCGTCATGAGCATCC
>NZ_RZSR01001305.1:0-1279 GCF_004023265.1 Mesorhizobium sp. M1A.F.Ca.IN.020.06.1.1 | reverse complement strand
GTCGCCCATCATCTCGGCATGGTCGGAGGTGAGCACAACCACAGTGTCATCCCAACTGCCGGCCGCCTTCAGCGCTTCCCAGATGCGGCCGAGCTGCGCGTCGAGCTCGGAGATCATGCCGTAGTAAAGCACACGGATCCGGCGGAAATTCTCCTCGCTCCAATCCCGCACCTTGCCCTCGGCGCCGGGAACGAACTTCGTCCGCTTCTGCAGGCCAAGATCGTATGCGAGGTAGGGGTGGCTTTGCGCCTCGGCCTGCCAGTTCGCCGCGCGCCGGAAAGCGGGGCCGTCGGCCGGGTCGTACATGGTGTTGTAGGGCTGCGGCACGATGAAAGGCGGGTGCGGGCTGATGAAGGAGATGTGCCCGAACCACGGCGCCGCCTGCTCCTGTTCGCCAAGCCAGCGGATGAATTCGCCGGCCAGGAAAGCCGCCGGCGTCTGGTCCTTCGAATAGACCGGCGGCGCGTTGCTTACATCATCGCCGACCATGCCCTGCTTGCCAGCCGGACGATGGATGCCCGGTATCCCGGTGCTCGTGTCGATGCCTTGCGTCCGCAGCCAGGACAGCCACTGCTTCTGATGTTCGGGCAGCAACTGCCGGACGCTGAAGCCGGGCAGCACGCCTTCATAACTCCTCAGCCGCGGATCGCCGGCCGCAAGCCGGCGCGGATCCGGCGCAACATCGGTATAACCGAACAGCGTGGGGTCATAACCCACCGCGCGTGCGGAAAGCGCGATGTTACCGTGGCGGGCGTCGAGCGGCGAGCCGTTGCGGCAGACCCGGTTGTTCATCTGATAGAGGCCGGTGTAGAGGCAGGCGCGCGCCGGCGAGCAGGGCGCCGCTCCACCGTAGTGGCGCTGGAACAGCACGCCCTCGGCCGCGAGCGCATCCACATGCGGCGTTTTCACCACCGGATGTCCCGCCGCCGACAGACAATCGCCGCGCCACTGGTCGCAGGTGATGAGAAGAACATTCGGGCGGCTCACTCGGTTGTCCAAACTCTTCTCCTCAAGACGGTGCGCCCGCTCATGGAGCCGAAATTTCCCGATCGGCGCAAGGAGGCAGTTTCATCAATTGGTGAACATAGGTCTTATGGCCGTTCACTTTTGTGATACAGTCCATTCTGAGTTTGGTCGCTTTGCCGGGCCCGGCGCTATCCTCATATTGCGTGGACAGCGGCAAGGGCCGCAGCAAGGATAGGGAAGGAGCAAGACCATGCTCAATCAGATCAAGGGCCTGCATCACGTTACCTCGATGGCAAGCGATGCGCGCCGCAAC
>NZ_RZSR01001304.1:0-1280 GCF_004023265.1 Mesorhizobium sp. M1A.F.Ca.IN.020.06.1.1 | reverse complement strand
ATCCTGCAGCACGCCGAGCACGGTGGTCAGCTTGTGTAGTTCCGGCATGCCGTTGGCCTTCGGCCCCTGGAAGCGGATCACGGCGACGAAGTCGCCGGTCAGCGTGCCCGACTTGAAAGCTTCGTTCAGCCCCTGCTGGCTGTCGAACACCTTGGCCGGCGCCTCGATGACGCGCCGTTCGGGCTTGACCGCAGAGGTCTTGATCACGGCATGGCCGAGGTTGCCGGCAAGCACCTTCAGTCCGCCGGTCGGCTGGAACGCCTTCTTGAACGGCGCCAGCACCTTCTCGTCGCCGCTCTCGAGCGGCGCCGCTTCACGCACGACGCTGCCGTCGGCGCCGAGCTTTGCCTCGACAGCATAGGGCCGCAGGCCTTCGCCCCAGACCGTCTGCACGTCCTCGTGCAGCAAGCCTTCGTCGAGCAACTCGCGGATCAGGAAGCCGAGCCCGCCGGCGGCGTGGAAATGGTTCACGTCGGCGAGTCCGTTCGGGTAGACGCGGGCGAGCAGCGGCACGGCCTCCGACAGGTCGGAGATGTCCTGCCAGGTAAGCGAAATTCCGGTTGCCGCAGCCATGGCGATGAGGTGGATGGTGTGGTTGGTCGAGCCGCCGGTCGCGTGCAGGCCGACCACGCCGTTGACGATCGAGCGCTCGTCGATCATGCGCCCGACCGGCGTATAGGCATTGCCGAGCGCGGTGATCGCCAGCGCGCGCTTCGCCGCCTCCCTGGTCAGCGCGTCGCGCAGCGGCGTACCCGGGTTGACGAAGGAGGCGCCGGGCGTGTGCAGGCCCATGATCTCCATCAGCATCTGGTTGGAATTGGCGGTGCCGTAGAAGGTGCAGGTGCCCGGCCCGTGATAGGATTTGGACTCCGCCTCGAGCAGCTCGGCGCGGCCCGCCTTGCCCTCGGCATAGAGCTGGCGGACCTTGGCCTTCTCGTCGTTCGGCAGGCCCGTCGTCATCGGCCCGGCGGGGATGAAGACAGCCGGCAGGTGCCCGAAGGTGAGCGCCGCGATCACCAGCCCTGGCACGATCTTGTCGCAGACGCCGAGGAAGACGGCGGCGTCGAACATGTTGTGCGAAAGGCCGATCGCCGCTGCCATGGCGATCACGTCGCGCGAGAACAGCGACAGTTCCATGCCTGGCTGGCCTTGCGTCACGCCGTCGCACATCGCCGGCACGCCGCCGGCGACCTGGGCGATGCCGCCCGCCTCGCGTGCCGCGTCCTTGATAAGCGCCGGAAAGGTCTCGAACGGCTGATGCGCCGACAGCATGTCGTTGT
>NZ_RZSR01001303.1:0-1280 GCF_004023265.1 Mesorhizobium sp. M1A.F.Ca.IN.020.06.1.1 | reverse complement strand
AGATCGCCCGCCGCTTGGTCGAGCAGGTCGTTGCCCGCGTGCGCTGGCGCGAGACGGTGGAATGGTTCGGCGCCAAAGGTGTCGCGACGCTTTACGAAGTTGGCGCCGGCAAGGTGCTGTCCGGCTTGGCGCGACGCATCAACCGCGATATCGCGACCGGCGCCATCGGCACGGCGGCGGAAGTCGAGGCGGCGCTGGCAACTTTAGCATAAACAGGGAACTCTTGCTGGCAGGTGCGGCATTCCTACTTCCATCCGTCTTTCTCCCGAAGTCGAGCATCGCCTCGACGATCTCGTGGCGATGACTGGTCGAAGCAAAGCCGAATACCTGCGTGACTTCGTTGAGCGTGGACTCGAAGATCTCGAGGACTATTACCTGGCTGCGGAAGTGCTGGAGCAGATCAGGCTTTGTGAAGAATCGGTCGTGAGCGCCGAGAACTTCTGATATGGCCTGGACAACATGACAAAATGCGGAACGAGGGTCGCTCGCGGGGCGTCCGGAAGAATGAGGTTGAAGCAATGTTCGAACTGACCGGCCGTAAGGCGCTCGTCACCGGTGCATCGGGAGGCATCGGCGAGGCGATCGCCAGGGTGCTGCACAGCCAGGGCGCGATCGTCGGCCTGCACGGCACCCGCGTCGAGAAGCTGGAAACGCTGGCCGACGAGCTCGGCGACCGCGTAAAGCTCTTCCCGGCGGATCTGACCAACCGCGACGCGGTCAAGGCGCTCGGCCAGAAGGCGGAGGCCGATCTCGAAGGCGTCGACATCCTGGTCAACAATGCCGGCATCACCAACGACGGCCTGTTCGTGCGCATGTCGGACGCCGACTGGGATTCCGTGCTCGAGGTGAACCTGACCGCCGTGTTCCGGCTCACTCGTGAACTCACCCATCCGATGATGCGCCGCCGCCATGGCCGCATCATCAACATCACCTCGGTGGTCGGCGTCACCGGCAATCCCGGCCAGACCAATTACTGCGCCTCCAAGGCCGGCATGATCGGCTTTTCCAAGTCGCTGGCGCAGGAGATCGCCACCCGCAACATCACCGTCAACTGCGTCGCCCCGGGCTTCATCGAATCGGCCATGACCGACAAGCTCAACGACAAGCAGAAAGAGACCATCATGGCGGCGATTCCGACGCGGCGGATGGGCACCAGCGCCGAAGTTGCCTCGGCCGTCGCCTATCTCGCTTCCAATGAGGCGGCTTATGTCACCGGCCAGACCATCCACGTGAATGGCGGCATGGCGATGATCTAGGGTATTTGAGATTCAGGTGATGCC
>NZ_RZSR01001302.1:0-1282 GCF_004023265.1 Mesorhizobium sp. M1A.F.Ca.IN.020.06.1.1 | reverse complement strand
GAGTTGCGCAGCGTCATCGAAGGCGCAGTGGTGCTGCTCAGGAGCCGCTTTGCCGGCCGATTGGACGCGCTGGCGATCACGCTGCCGCCGGCGACGCTGAAAGTGATGGGGAACCGGCTGCGGTTGGAGCAGGTGCTGATCAACCTGTTCCAGAACGCGTTGGAAGCGCTCGAGGGGCGTGACGGTGCTCGGGTCCAAGTGTCCGCCGCGGAAACCGCCGACGGCGTCGCGCTGATCGTGTCCGATAACGGACCGGGGATTCCGCCGGCGATCCTGAAATCGCTGTTCACGCCTTTCAATACCTCGAAGGAAAAGGGCTTGGGGCTCGGGCTCGTCATCTCGAAGGACATCGTCGCCGACTATGGCGGGCGTATCGAGGTGACAAGCAGCGGGACCGGCACCCGCTTCACCATCCATCTCTCGAAGGCTGGCCCGAGATGACAGACGGCAATCCGGTCGTCCTGATCGATGACGATAGCGACCTGCTCAAGGCGACGAAGCAGACGCTCGAACTTGCCGGTTTTGCCGTGTCTGCCTTTTCCTCGGCAAGCGAGGCACTCGTCGGCCTCGATGCCGGCTTTGCCGGCGTCTTGGTGTCAGACATCCGCATGCCCGAAATGGACGGCCTGCAGCTTTTCGACCTCGTGGTCGACCTTGACCCGGATATCCCCGTCATCCTCGTCACCGGGCACGGCGATATCGCCATGGCGGTAAAGGCGATGAAGGACGGCGCCTATGACTTCATCACCAAGCCCTTCGCGGCCGACCGGCTGGCGCAAAGTGTATGGCGCGCCGCGGAAAAGCGCCGTCTTGTTATGGAGAACCGCGCCTTGCGCGAAGCGGCCGAGCAGGCGCAGGAAGGCCTTCCGCTGATCGGCCAGACACCGGCTATGGAGCGGCTGCGCCGCACGCTGAGACAGATCGCCGACACCGATGTCGATGTGCTGGTGACCGGCGAGACAGGCTCGGGCAAGGAGGTGGTGGCGAGCCTGCTGCATCGCTGGAGCCGCCGCGCCAAGGGCAATTTCGTCGCGCTCAATTGCGGCACGTTGCCGGAGACAGTGATCGAAAGCGAATTGTTTGGCCATGAGGCCGGCGCCTTCACCGGCGCGCAGAAGAAGCGCGTCGGCCGCATCGAGCATTCGAGCGGCGGCACGCTGTTCCTCGACGAGATCGAAAGCATGCCGCCCTCCACTCAGGTGCAGATGCTGCGCGTGCTCGAAATGCGCGAGGTGACGCCACTCGGCACCAACGAAATCCGGCCGGTCGACCTGCGCGTCGT
>NZ_RZSR01000012.1:0-18961 GCF_004023265.1 Mesorhizobium sp. M1A.F.Ca.IN.020.06.1.1 | reverse complement strand
GACCAAGGAGATCTTCGCCAACCCGCAACACGCCTATACCAAGCACCTCTTGGCCGCCGAGCCGAAGTGCAAACCGCCGGCGGCGAATGCCGATGCCACGGCGGTGATGACCGGCAAGGACATCAAGGTCTGGTTCCCGATCAAGCGGGGCTTCTTCCGCCGCACCGTCGACCATGTGAAGGCGGTGGACGGCATCGACGTTACAGTGCGCGCCGGCCAGACGCTCGGCGTGGTCGGGGAATCCGGCTCCGGCAAGACGACGCTCGGCCTGGCGCTTGCGCGGATGATCTCGTCCACGGGCGCGATCAACTTCAACGGGCGCGACATCAACCAGCTTTCCTTCAGCGCCATGCGGCCGCTGCGGCGCGAGCTGCAGATCGTCTTCCAGGACCCGTTCGGATCCTTGAGCCCGCGCATGTCGGTCGCGGAGATCATTGAGGAAGGGCTGAAGATCCACGCGCCGAAACTCTCGCCCGATGAGCGCGACGACAAGGTCGTCGAGGTGTTGAAGGAAGTCGGTCTCGACCCGGAGACGCGTCACCGCTATCCGCATGAATTCTCGGGCGGCCAGCGCCAGCGTGTCGCGATCGCCCGCGCCATGGTGCTCAACCCGCGCTTCGTCATGCTCGACGAGCCGACCTCGGCGCTCGACATGAGCGTGCAGGCGCAGGTGGTCGATCTGTTGCGCAACCTGCAGGCCAGGCACAACCTCGCTTATCTCTTCATCAGCCACGACCTGAAGGTCATCCGCGCCCTTGCCAATGACGTGATCGTCATGCGCAATGGTCAGATCGTCGAAGCCGGGCCGTCCGAACAGATTTTCGACCGCCCGCAAACCGACTATACGAGGGCGCTGATCTCGGCCGCGTTCCGGATCGAAACGGCACCGACCGGGGTCGTCAGCGAGTAGGCTGGAAATACAGGAAAGACACTCCACGAATGGAAAAAGGCAAAGTTCTGCTTGCCCTCACCGGCTTTCACCCGCAGCGCTGGCGCGAACTGCTCGCGGCCGAGCGCGAGGTGGTGCTGGAGCCCGATGGTCCGAGCGATCCCTCGATCGCTTATGCAGTGGTGTGGAAGCAGAAACCGAATCTGTTGTCGTCGCTGCCCAATTTGCGCGCCATCTTCTCGATCGGCGCAGGCGTCGACCATATCTTCGCCGACCCCGGCCTGCCCGAGGTGCCGATCGTCCGGGTCGTTGCCGACAATCTCACGCAATACATGACCGAGTATGTCGTCTGGCGCGTGCTCGACCACCATCGTCAGGGCATGCTCTACCGAGCGCAACAGCAGAAGAAGACCTGGCACGAGCCGCCGCAACGCCCGGCCGGCGACATCTCGGTCGGCATCATGGGTCTCGGCAACCTTGGCCGCGCCGCGGCATCGGTGCTTTTGGCGCTAGGCTTCGCCGTGAACGGCTGGTCGCGCACCGAGCACCCTATGCAGGGGGTCTCGACCTATTCCGGCGAAGGCGGGCTGATCCCCTTCCTCAACGCCACCGACATCCTGGTGGTGCTGTTGCCGCTGACGCCGCGCACGCAAGGCATCGTCAATTACGCCGTTCTGAAGGAATTGCGCAAACGCAACGGCCTCGGCGGCTCGGTGCTGATCAACGCCGGGCGCGGGCGGCTGCAGAAGGATGCCGACATCCTGCGCGCGCTGGACGACGGCACGCTGAAGGAAGCGAGCCTCGACGTGTTCGAGGTCGAGCCGCTGCCGAAGACGAGCCCGTTGTGGAGCCATCCGAAAGTGTTCGTGACGCCGCATGCGGCGGCGACCTCGGACCCGGCCCATCTGGTGCCGATCATGCTTCGGCAGATGGCCGCCTTCGAGCGCGGCGAAAAGCTCGAAAACGTCGTCGATCGCGAAGCGGGTTACTGAGCAGACGCCGGCTTCGAGCCCGGCAGCGCGAACTTGTCCTTCTTCTTCGGCTTGCCGCAATCGCGCCGTTCGATCGAACGGTTCATGGCGTCGATCTCGCCGCTCGCCTTGTCGCTGTCGCGCTGCGCCCTGGAGCGCATGTCCGGCGTAAACGGGCCAAAACCCATCGCCGGATTGGAGAAAGCCGGTTTTGCGGTGACCGGCAGATTGTATTGCTGCGCCAGCGCGTTGCGATTGGCTAGCAGCTGGTCGCAGGGCACGCTGTCATATTGCAGCGAGGATTGGACGTTTTCGTCCTGGCGCTCCGCCATCGAAGTGCCGCCAACGCAGCCGGCCGTCATCAGGCAAGATGCCAACACAGCCATGGTCCAGCGCATGGTAATTCTCCGTGCCGTATCGCCACGCCCTAAGCCGACACGCGATTCGGGCTTTTTCGCGAGCAGCCGTCGCCCTCATTCCGCCGGCTTGCGACGGGCTATCACCGCAAGGCCTCCTACTGGCTCGCCGCGGTCATGCCGGATGGTCGTGCTTTCCAGCGACAGGATCGCAAACCCGCTGTCGGCGAGAACGCGCCGCACATAGGCGTCGGAATGCGCGTAGCGCCGCGAGGGCAGCAATGCAAAGGCATCGCCACCGGCAAGTGTCTCGACCGAGAACGCAAAGAGGCCTTCATCGACCAGACTGTTGGCAACTGCTCCAACAATGCGTTCGAGCGCCCCGACATAGATGAACACGTCGGCGGCGACCACGAGGTCGGCTTTCGAGCCAGGTCGAGAGAAATGCTGGAGATCGGACTTGGAGAGCTTGTCGTAGATGCCTTTGGCGCGCGCCTTCCGCAACATGCTGCTCGAAATGTCATAGCCTTCCAGCCGGTCAACGATCGGGCGCAGCCTTTCGCCCATCAGGCCGGTGCCGCAGCCGAGGTCGAGCGCCAGCCGGAACCGGCCCGGGCTCGCCGCGCGAATGGCGCGATCGAGAAACTCTGGCATTCGATAACCGAGTTTCCCGACCAGCGATTGCTCGAAATTGTCGGCATAGTGATCGAACAGGGTCTCGACGAAAGCACTGGGCGGAGCCGCTGCCACCGGCGCATGGCCGATCAGCTGCAGCTTGAGCGCGGAACCCAGCCGGTCCGCGGGATCGAGCTTCAAGGCCATCGCCCATGCCTGGGCTGCCTGGTCGGGAAAACGTGCGGCCTCCTGCATCTCGCCGAGCCGGAACCAGCCCGCCGCCCATTGCGGCGCCAGCTCCAGCGCGCCAAGCAAAAGCTCCGCCGCCTGCGCAGGCTCGCCGGAGGCCAGCAGCATCTCGGCAAAGTCGGCGCGACGGTCGGCGGTCAAATAGCCGGACGAAGCCTGAAGTGGTTTCATGGTTCCATTGGTCCCGCCGGTGTGCGAACCGGCGGCCGGCTGTAGGACGAGTCAGCAGTCTGTTGCAAGAAGCTTCCCGCGTCGAATTTAGCCACTATGTTCAAGGCCATGCGCGCCAGCGACCTGCTCAAGCCACGACCCGAAGGGCTCTACTGTCCGCCAGGCGATTTCTTCATCGATCCGGTGCGGCCGGTCAGCCGCGCACTGATCACGCACGGCCATTCCGATCATGCGCGCTCAGGCCACCGCTCGGTGCTTGCCACACAGCAAACGCTCGACATCATGGGCCTGCGCTATGGCGAGGATTTCGCCGAAACCACGCAGGCAGCAACTGTCGGCGAGACGATCGATATCAACGGCGTCTCCGTCACTTTCCATCCGGCCGGACATGTGCTGGGTTCGGCGCAGATCGTCGTCGAGCATCAGGGCCTGCGCATCGTCGCCTCCGGCGACTACAAGCGCCAGAAAGACGCTACCTGCCTGCCGTTCGAGCCGGTGCCTTGCGATGTCTTCATCACCGAGGCGACCTTCGGACTGCCGGTGTTCCGGCACCCGCCGGACCATGAGGAGATCGCGCGCCTGCTCAAATCGGCGACGCAATTTCCCGAGCGTTCGCACCTGATCGGCGCCTATGCGCTCGGCAAGGCGCAGCGCGTCATGCGGCTGCTGCGCGAGGCCGGTTACGACAGGCCGATCTATATCCATGGCGCGCTGGCCAAGCTCAGCGAGTATTACCAGAGCCAGGGCATCGATCTGGGGCAGATCGAACCGGCGACGGTGGAAAGCGGCGGCAAGGCCGATTTCGAAGGCGCCATTGTCGTCGGGCCGCCGGCCGCGTTCGCCGACCGCTGGGCGCGGCGCTTCCCCGACCCGATCGCCTGCTTCGCTTCAGGTTGGATGCGCATCCGTCAGCGCGCCAAG
Source organism: Mesorhizobium sp. M1A.F.Ca.IN.020.06.1.1 (assembly GCF_004023265.1). Lineage (NCBI taxonomy): Bacteria > Pseudomonadati > Pseudomonadota > Alphaproteobacteria > Hyphomicrobiales > Phyllobacteriaceae > Mesorhizobium > Mesorhizobium sp. M1A.F.Ca.IN.020.06.1.1. The sequence goes on along the minus strand of NZ_RZSR01000012.1, from coordinate 14,789 downwards.
CAGGGCGGCGTCGAGCTGCCGCTGATCATTTCCGACCATGCCGACTGGGACGAGCTCATCGCCACGATCAAGGAAACCGGCGCCGAGGAGATCTGGGTGACGCATGGCCGCGAGGAAGCGCTGGTGCGCTGGTGCGAGCTGGAGGGCATCGCCGCGCGGCCGCTGCATCTTGTTGGCTACGAGGACGAGGGCGATTGATGGAACAGTGTTCGCCAATCGCCGCCGCCGAGTTCTACGGCGCCCCCCTCTGTCCTGCCGGACATCTCTCCCTCAAGGGGGGAGATTGGCAGTTTCAGCGCCGACGCATCTCCCGCGACGCGAGAGATTGGCGAAAGCCGGCGCGGCATCTGATTTCCCCCCTTGAGGGGGAGATGGCCGGCAGGACAGAGGGGGGCGCCTTGCGCCTGCTCTCGCGATTGGCATGGCGCAACCAACGATGAACCGCTTCGCCGAGCTCCTCGACCGGCTGGTGCTGACGCCTTCGCGCAACGGCAAGCTGACGCTGCTCACCGACTATTTCCGCAGCGTCGAGGATCCCGACCGCGGGCTGGCGCTGGCGGCGATCACCGGCGATCTGTCGATCGCGGCGGTGAAGCCGGCGATGCTGCGCGCGCTGGTGGTCGAGCGCATGGACCCCGTGCTGTTCGGCTATTCCTACGATTATGTTGGCGATCTCGCCGAGACGGTGTCGCTGGTCTGGCCGCAGCCGGCCGGCCACATACCGAACCACGCGCCAACGCTCGCCGAAGTGGTCGGCAAGCTGCAGGCGGCGAGCCGCTCCGACGGGCCGCAGGTGCTCGCTAGGCTTCTCGACAGCGCCAGCATCTCTGCGCGCTTCGCCATCATCAAGCTGGTTACCGGCGGGTTGCGCATCGGCGTGTCGGCGCGGCTTGCCAAGCAGGCGTTGGCCGATCTCGGCCAAGTCGATGTCGTCGAGATCGAGGAGCTCTGGCACGGGCTGACGCCTCCCTACACGGCGCTCTTTGCGTGGCTGGAAGGCCGGGCGGAAAAACCGAGGAGCGCCGCGCTCGCATTGTTCCGGCCGGTGATGCTGTCCAATGCGGTCGACGACGGCGATTTGGAGAAGCTCGAACCGGCCGATTATGCGGCGGAGTGGAAGTGGGACGGCATCCGCGTCCAGGCGGTGTGCGAGGGCGGCATCCGCCGGCTCTATTCGCGCACCGGCGACGATGTTTCCGGCGCCTTCCCGGACCTCGCCGCGACGATGGATTTCGAGGCGGCGCTCGACGGCGAATTGCTGGTCGGCGACCCGCGCGAGGCGACCGGAACCTTCTCCGACCTGCAGCAGCGGCTGAACCGCAAGAGCGTCTCGCCAAAAATCCAGCAGCAATATCCGGCCTTCATGCGCTGCTACGACGCGCTGCAAATCAACGGCGAGGATTTGCGCAGCCTCCCCTTCGCCGAGCGCCGCACCCGGCTCGGAGCCTTCGTCCAGACGCTCGATGCCAGCCGCTTCGACCTTTCGCCGCTGGTCGAATTTTCGGATTGGGAGACGCTGGAGCGGCTGCGCCAGGCGCCGCCGCATCCGATCATCGAAGGGGTGATGCTGAAGCGCTGGGATTCGCCCTATCTTGCCGGCCGCCCGAAAGGCCCCTGGTTCAAGTGGAAGCGCGATCCGCACACGATCGACGCGGTGCTGATGTATGCGCAGCGCGGCCACGGCAAGCGATCGAGCTTCTATTCCGACTACACTTTCGGGGTCTGGTCAGGCCCGGAGGGATCGGAAGAGCTGGTGCCGGTCGGCAAGGCCTATTTCGGCTTCACCGACGAGGAGCTGCGGCAAATCGACAAATATGTGCGCGACCATACGATCGAGCGGTTCGGGCCGGTGCGCTCGGTGCGCGCCGATCGCAAGAATGGGCTGGTGCTGGAAGTGGCCTTCGAAGGGCTCAACCGCTCGACGCGCCATAAATCTGGCGTCGCGATGCGCTTTCCGCGCATCTCACGGTTGCGCTGGGACAAGCCCTCCGCCGAGGCCGACCGGATCGAGACGCTGCAAGCGTTGCTCGACAGCTAGAAATCTGCCGACGCTTCACCCCACCCGGCGCTTCGCGCCGACCTTCCCATCAAGGGGAGGTCGGTCGCATCCCTGGAGATAGCCCCTCGCTGCCGATGCCGAGGTCACTCCGCGATCGATACGCGGATCTCGTAGATGTCGACGGACTTGCCCTGCTTGTCGAAGTCGGAGTTGACGGCGATGGTGCCGGCCGCACCCGGGTGCTTGTTCGGGAACTGCACGTCGAACAGGTATTCGTTGCGCTCGTCGCCAACGGCATAGCGCTTGCGGCCGCAATCGCCGAGCTCGCCGAAATTGCAGTCGACCGAGATCTGCGTCTCCTTGCCTTCTTCCGAGCGGGCGATGATGTCGAACATGGCATGCTTGCCGGCGAGCTTTTCCAGCACGCCCTGGCCGACATCGAAGGCGATGGCCGAGCCGGATGCGCCCGAGCGGACGCGCAGGAACTGACCGGTGTCGTCCTTCATGACATCGGCGGCGGCGTCGGACGGTGTGCTGACATGGGTCGGATCGCTGGGCGAGAAGACGTTGATCCAGTTCTTCGACTGATCCGCCTCGCCGGGCTTCTGCGGCGAGCCGGTTTCGGCTGGCTGCGAGGAGTCTTCGTCTTCCAGCGTCGGGGTCGGCTCGGGCGGACCGGTGTTGAGTTCAGCCGCCGTCTTGAAGACGCCGGTCTGCTTGGCGAAATAGAGGCCGATGCCGGCAGCCGCCAGCAGCGTCGCCGCGACAAAGATGGCGGTGAGCGGCAGGCGCCGGCCACGGATACGCCGTTCATCGCGATCCGGCGCCACTTCGGCGCCGTTGCCGATGGACGCTCCGGGAGAGTCATCAAGCGTCGGCGCGTTCGGAAGCGCCTCGTCCGGCATGATGTCGGGCACGCGGGGCAGCACGCGCGAGCGCGGCGCATCCGATGTGTCGGGCTGCACCGGACCGTCGACGGTAATCGACGGCGACGGTGCCCCCTGGTCGGGGCCCCGCGGGGCATCCACCGGCGGCGCGGGAGACTGGCTCGGCGTGTCGACCGCCGGCCCCGGCGCGGCGTTGCCGACGAATGGACCGCTGTCCAGCGGAAGCGTCACGTCAGGAACGACCTGGACAGCCGGCAGGAATTCGGATTCGATCTCGGTGATCTTGGCCTGCACCGCCTTGCGGCGGTTGATGGCGGCTTCCACCGTCACGTTGGGGTTGGCCTGCAGCACGCGATCGAGCGCGGCAAAGGCCGAGCGATAGACCTTCTCGCGAAACGCCCGGTCCTCGGGATTGCCTTTCTCGAAGGCGTTCCGGATCGCTTTCTCGATGGGGTCCAAGCGAGCTCCCTCTGCGCGTTCGCTCACAGTTATCGATCGTTAGCCGCAGGCGACCAGTCAATCAACGGGCGGGCGGCTGCCTTGCCGACGCATCCAATGCCCATTTCGGCGTTTTTTGTTGAAGAATCAACATTTTTGTCGCCGCCGCCGGATCGGCCTGCAACGGAATCGGACGCCTGCCGGCGCGGGCCCGCAAGCCGTGCTGGCGCGGCGCTTAAGGCTGACGCGCAGCGGCAAGCGACGGAATTGCCGCGCATGAGCGCAGGATTTCGCCGCCAGCCATCTTGAATTAGCTGGCGGTTGAGTCTATCAACCGGCGCATCTTGGAAGCCCAGCGGCTTCCCGGGCCGCTTTAGCTCAGTTGGTAGAGCACATCATTCGTAATGATGGGGTCGCGTGTTCGAGTCACGCAAGCGGCACCAACCAATCCTATGATTTCACTAGAGAAATTTTCGAAATTGAGCGTTAAAAGCTTCGCCTTTAAGCCGAAAAAGGTAACAGGGCAGGTAACAAAATTTCTCTGTAGGTAAGGATCGGGGTAACTATCATAGCGCAGCGGGCGCGAGACAAAATGCTGGCAGCGGACATTTTTCGAATCGAGCGACCGCGCGGAAGTGGTGCTGGCAAAGCAGTAAGCCGGCAAGCTCGTTGAGAAGATGCGTCACTGGACTTCGCAAATGTCGCCTAACCTGTCCCAACAGTTGGAGGCGGAAGTCAGCATTGCCCCCATTTCAGCCATTGACCCGAGCGCAGACGCTACCTGAAGGCAGCATGGCTGGAAGAGGTGGCGTGACAGGAGTGGCGGTCAAGCAAAGGTCACGCTCCGATCGTACTCTTCAATGCCTGCACTGTCCGCCCTATTAATTAAAGTTCGTCATTTGAACTGCGCTGGACTGTGAGCTAGTGATCAGCGGCGCGGAATCCGATTTACATTAAGCGGGAATAATCAATGCGGTGGGCTAAGATTGATCACTGACTTCCATGCAAAGTACCTAGCTCACGAACTGACAAAACGGTGCCCGCCCGACAGCTCGGAGCGCCTGGCGGGAGCTGTGGCCAGCGCTCAGGTCGATCTCAATCCCCATCAGGTCGATGCCGCGCTCTTCGCTTTCGCATCGCCCCTATCAAAGGGCGCGTTGCTCGCCGATGAAGTCGGTCTCGGGAAGACAATTGAAGCCGGATTGGTCATCTCTCAGCGATGGGCCGAGCGGAAGAGGCGTATCCTGGTCATTGCGCCCTCAAACCTCCGCAAACAATGGCACCAAGAACTGAGTGAGAAGTTTTTGCTCCCCGGCGTAATCCTGGAGTCTAAGTCTTACAACCAGTCCATTCGAGATGGAGCTCTTCAGCCTTTCGAAGCCCAAAATGCTATCGTGATCTGCTCATATCAGTTTGCGCGCTCCAAGGCGTCGGACGTGCATCGGGTTCCTTGGGATCTTGTCGTGATCGACGAGGCACACAGACTTAGAAATGTCTACAAGCCATCGAATGTTATTGCGAATACGCTGAAAAATGCACTCGCTCAGAAAAACAAGTTGCTACTGACGGCAACGCCGCTCCAGAACTCGCTCTTGGAGTTGTATGGGCTCGTCAGCTTCATTGATGAGCACGCTTTCGGCGATGTAAAAAGTTTCCGCGAGCAATTTGCCAATCCGGGTGACAAACGCAACTTCGAGGCGCTGAAGGAGCGTCTAAAGCCCATTTGTCACCGCACTCTTCGGCGCCAGGTGACCGCATACATCCCCTACACGCGCCGTCTTCCCTTGGTCGAGGAGTTCACGCCAGCCGACGGCGAGGACCGCCTCTATCAGCTCGTCACCGAGTATCTGCAGCGTGACAATCTGCAGGCCCTCCCATCTGGACAACGTTCGTTGATGACGCTTGTTTTGCGGAAGCTCCTAGCCTCCTCGACGTTTGCGATCGCCGGCGCCCTAGACTCCATTTCGCAGAGGCTGAGGGCAAAGTTGGACACTCATCCTGCTGGAACACCTTTGGATGAGCTTACCGAGGACTTCGAGGCGCTCGAAGCGACAGCGGAGGAATGGCCCGAGGATGCGGACGAAGAACCACTGACGGACGCCGACCGCGAAGCCATCGAGGCCGAAATTGCGGACCTCGAATCCTTCGCGAAACTAGCGACCTCGATAGAGCATAACGCCAAGGGCAAGGCTCTGCTGAAGGCTTTGGACGTGGCCTTCGGAAAAGCGCACGAACTTGGCGGCGCTGAGAAGGCGATCATCTTCACCGAGTCCCGCCGGACCCAAGAATACCTTCAGCGGGTTCTCGCCAGCAGTCCATATGCGGGCGGCATCGTCTTGTTCAACGGCACGAATACCGATCCATTGTCGCGTGAGATCTACGCCCGCTGGATCGAGAGACACGTCGGATCGGATCGTGTCACGGGATCGAGAACCGCAGACATGAGGTCTGCGCTGGTCGACTACTTCCGTGACGAAGGTCAGATCATGATCGCGACGGAGGCCGGCGCCGAAGGCATCAATCTGCAATTCTGCTCGCTCGTCGTGAATTACGACCTGCCGTGGAATCCGCAGCGCGTGGAGCAGCGAATCGGTCGCTGCCATCGATACGGCCAGAAACACGACGTCGTGGTCGTAAACTTCATCAATCGCAAGAACGAAGCGGATCAGCGGGTCTATCAGCTTCTCTCAGAGAAGTTTCGGCTCTTCGAAGGTGTGTTCGGCGCCAGCGACGAGGTCTTGGGCGCGATAGAGTCCGGCGTCGATTTCGAGAAGAGAATTGCCGGCATATACCAGGAGTGCCGTCAACCCGAACAAATCCGTGCAGCCTTCGACCAGCTGCAATTGGAGCTAAGCCTCGAAATTGATGCGGCGATGAACCAGACGCGGCAGAAACTCCTGGAAAAGTTCGATGATGAGGTCCGGGAGAAGCTCCGAATCCGAGACGAGGACGCGAAGGTTCATCTCGATCGCTATGAGCAGTGGTTGATGCGCCTGACGCACCATGAGCTGGACGGGTTGGCGACGTTCCACAACAACTCGTCGTTCACCTTACCTGCTCGGCCAGGGTGGGCGAATGGCGCCATTCCACCCGGGCTTTACGAGTTGCCGCGACGGTCTGGCGAGGCACACACATATCGGCTCAATCATCCCCTCGGCGAAGCCGTTGTCGCGCGCGCAAAGGAGCGCCCGCTCGCTCCGGCAGAGGTTCATTTCGACTATGCCAACCACTCCGGAAAAATCAGCATTTTGGAGCCGTTTATCGGCAACGCCGGCTGGCTGGTCGCATCCCTGATGACGGTCGAGGCTCTCGACGAGGCGGAGGACCACATCCTCCTGTCAGGGATCACCGACGAAGGAGATTTACTGGCCCGCGAAGTCTGCGATCGCCTCCTTACGATTCATGGGACGCGCGGACAGGATGTCAGCCCCGACCCAGGGGTCATGCCGCGTCTCGAAAAGTCCTTGAGCGAAAGCCAGGCACTGATCCGGCGAGCCGTATCGGAGCGAAATGCCCGTTTCTTCGAGGCCGAAGCCGATAAACTCGACGGCTGGGCAGACGACCTCAAAGTTGGGCTGGAGCGCGAGATCAAGGAAATCGACAGGCTCATCAAGGAAGCCCGTCGGGCTGCGACGACCGCTCTGACCCTCGAAGAAAAGCTCATGGGGCAGAAACAGATCAAAACGCTCGAAGCGGCGCGCAATCAGAAGCGGCGCTCGCTCTTCGACGCGCAGGACCAGGTTGACCGGCAGCGCGCCGAACTGATCGCCCAGATCGAGTCCAAACTCGAACAGAAGGTCGAGGTTGGGCCCCTTTTTGCCATTCGTTGGAGGATAGTATGAGCCTGAGCGATGCCCATCGGGGCTTGTTGGAAACCGTGTTGCGCGCGGATTATGTCGCGCACTTGCCCAATCTTCTGCAGCCGAAGGGACAACAGCAGGATGCGGTAAAGAACCTCTCACGAGCACTCGCGGCATTTGCCGCGTCTGCTCTTTGTGACGTTGCCCCCAAAGAAGCGGCGGAAGCCGTGGTAGATGACTATGACGACTTCGGCGTCGATGCGATTTACTACCACGCCCCAAGCGAAACACTCTATCTCGTGCAAGGCAAGCTGAAGGCTGGCACACTGTTCAGTCAAGACGAGGCGAACGCGTTCGTGCAAGGCGTGCGTAAACTCATCGCGCAAGACTTCTCGGGATTCAACAACCACGTCGCAAACCGGCGCGTCGCGATCGAGGATGCGATCGAAAGTTGTTCGCGGATCCAGCTTGTGATCGTACACGTCGGAGCAGGTTTAAGCCACCACGCTTCGGTGGCGTTACAGCAGCTCTTGGAAGACCCGTCGCACGGAGAGGAGCGTTTCGCACCTGCGATCGTCAATTTCGATGCCGGTAGGATCGTCGACCAGCTTCAAGAAGCGAAAGCATACCCGAGGGTGGATGCGACAATTGTACTTCAAGCTCCGGGATGCCGCAGCGAGGTGCGTAAGACCTACATTGGCTTCATCGCCGTTGACGATCTCGTCAAGCTTCATCAGACGCACGGCAAAGCGCTCTATGCGAAGAATATCAGACAGCATCTTGGGTTGAACACGGATGCGAACACCGCCATTCGTAACACTCTTGGAACGACGCCGGAGCAATTCGAGCATCTCAACAATGGCGTTACGATTCTTGCGGACAAGATTGATCCGAAAGATAACAGGAAAGCGGGAAAGCGCCTGAAGTTGACTGGAATGTCCATTATCAATGGGGCGCAAACTGTGGCTTCATCAGCCTCGTTTGTAGGGAGTAATCCTTCCTCTTCAATTTCAACTGCGTTCGTGCATGCAACGGTGATCCAAGCAGACCAGGACGCCGAATTCAGCAAGCGCGTCACCAAGGCACGAAATCTTCAAAACCCCGTAACGGCTCAAAACTTTGCTGCGCTAGACGACCAGCAGGAGCGCCTTCGCCGCGAACTCGCGGTCCTTGGCTATCACTACATCTATAAGCCTGAGGGGCTCGATGGTGGAGCCGATCCGAAACGCATTCGGATCGAGGAGGCGGCACAAGCGCTCGCCCTTGTCCAGTTAGACCCGCGGTTCCCTGTATATCTAAAGAAGGAGCCCGGTCAGCTTCTTCTGGTCGAGGGCGCGCCCTACAAGGCGTTGTTCACAGGCGACCTGGCCTCCTACCGTCTAGTGAATGCGGTGCTATTCTCTCGGTATGTCCACACGCGCATGGTGATGGAGGCATCAGCAAAAGGGGCAGGGTACGAGAAATTGACCTATAAGCACGGCGGGTTCGCCTTGGGCTTCATACTCGCAAAGCGCCTCGAAAAGGTGTTGAGCGCCGCAGCAATAATCGACCCGGCCAAATTGAGGGCGGAGCTATCTGCGCCTTTTGACGAGGCCCGGCAAAGCCTCTGGGATCAGGTTTCCGCACGGACGGCGTACAAGGGTCCGCTGGCTTTGCTACGCACTCTAGGTGAGACAATCTCAATTCTTCGCGACTCGATGATTGTGCACTACGGTCTCACAGGCGATGCGGCAATCGCACCACTTCAAGCCAGGGTCGTCGCGGGCGACCCGTACCCCCAAAAACCGCTGTTCGACTATCTGTCGGCAAAGGCGCCGCAGATCGGAAATGTCACATGATCAGAAAACAAAAGCTCGAACTGACCTGGGTGGGCAAAGAGAACCGGCCTCGGCTGGAGCCGCGCATTCTGCTGGAAGATCCGGAAAAGTCGTATCATGCCAGACACCGCGTGAGCGACGACGACATTTTCGATAATCGCTTGATCTTCGGCGACAATCTCTTGGCGCTGAAGGCGCTGGAGCAAGAATTTGCCGGCAAGGTAAAGTGCGTTTTCATTGATCCTCCGTACAATACCGGTAGCGCCTTCGAGCATTATGACGACGGGGTAGAGCATTCGATTTGGCTCGGCCTCATGCGTGATCGCCTGGAAATCATTTGGCGTATGCTGGCCGAGAATGGATCATTATGGGTTACGCTTGACGACAATGAGTCCCACTACTTTAAAGTGATGGCTGACGAGATATTTGGTCGCCGAAATTACGTTACAAGCGTGGTTTGGGAAAAGGACAAGGGACGGCGAAGCGACACTATTTTTTCGTCGGCACACGATTATATTTTGATTTACGCAAAGAACCCCGCCATTTGGGCGGGCAGCAGAAATCTTCTTGAAAGAACCGCAGATCAGGTTTCGAGGTACCGAAATCCAGACAATGATCCTCGTGGACCATGGTTGCAGGGCGATAATGGCACAGCAAAGAGCTCCAGCGAAGGTTCTCGTTGGCCGATAACGCTGCCATCCGGACGAGCTGTCGTGCCTCCACCAAGCCGCGGTTGGAGCTTCTCACGAGAAACATTCGAGACAGCTCGCCGAGAGGGGCGTGTTTACTTTGGCGCCAACGGCGACGGAATGCCGATTATCAAGCGATACCTCAGCGACGTTCAGGGTGGCGTGGTGCCTCGCACTTGGTGGCCCGCGGATGAGGCTGGGCATAATCAGGAAGCAAAGCGCGATCACCTCAATAAACTACTCAGAGGAATTGAGCCGTTTCCTACACCTAAGCCTGAAAGGTTGTTACATCGTATTTTGACAATCGCGACGAACCCCGGCGATCTCGTTCTCGATTCTTTTGCAGGCTCCGGTACCACCGGCGCAGTCGCGCACAAGATGGGGCGACGCTGGATCATGGTCGAATTGGGGGAGCACTGCGACACGCACATCATCCCCCGTCTGAAGAAGGTCATCGACGGTGAGGATGAGGGCGGGGTGACCGAGGCGGCCGACTGGCAGGGCGGCGGTGGGTTCCGCTACTTCAAGCTTGCCCCGTCGCTTCTCGAAAAGGACAAATGGAGCCGCGAGGTCATCAGCAAGGCCTACAACGCCGAAATGCTGGCCGAGGCTTTGTGCAAGATCGAGGGCTTCACCTATGCCCCAAGCGATAGCGTCTATTGGCAACACGGCACCTCCACCGAGCGTGACTTCATCTATGTGACGACGCAAACGCTTTCGCCGGAACAGCTTGACGCCTTGAGCGAGGAGGTCGGTGAGGGACGCACGCTGCTCGTGCTCTGCGCGGCGTTCCGCGGCAACACGTCTGCCTGGCCCAATCTGACCGTGAAGAAGATCCCGAACCACATCCGCGAGCGCTGCGAATGGGGCCATGACGACTACAGCCTTAATGTCGAGAACCTGCCGAAAGCGCCGCCCGCGCCAAAGGCGGCCGACACGACTCTGTCCCGTTCCGCCTCCCAGCCGGGCCTGTTCGATCTCGCGGGAGACGACCAATGAACCGTCATGTCAACGCCATCGCCGGCCGTCTCAGCCTCCGCGCTCCGCAGCGGCAATCTCTCGAAATTCTCGATCGCGTCACCGAACTGGTGCCGCTGCGAAAGGGCACCGATCTCGAGGCTGCCCTTGCGGCGATTCGAGTTGAATTCCCAAGCGTCACGGATTTCGAACGTGACTTCCCGAGCCTGTGTTTCGCGCTGGCGACCGGCGTTGGCAAGACCCGGCTCATGGGCGCGTTCATAGCCTATCTGCACTTGGCGCACGGCTTGAACAATTTCTTCGTGCTCGCGCCGAACCTGACTATCTATAACAAGCTGATCGCGGATTTCACGCCCAACACGCCGAAATACGTTCTGAAGGGCATCGCTGAATTCGCGATCTCACCGCCGGTCATCACAACCGGCGACAATTTCGAGCGGCAGATTGCCAGCGGCGGCAATCTGTTCCCAGTCACCATCAACATCTTCAACATCTCCAAGATCAACTCCGAAGTGCGGGGTGGCCGCAGCCCGCGCATCCGCAGCTTCAAGGAAGAGATCGGGGACAGCTACTTCGACTACCTCGCGACCCAGACGGACCTCGTCCTGATCATGGATGAATCCCACCGCTACCGAGCGACCGCAGGCGTGCGTGCCATCAACGAGCTGAAACCGGTTATGGGGCTGGAACTGACCGCGACCCCCTTCGTCGAGACGACGCGCGGACCGGCGCCCTTCCAGAACGTGATCTTCGACTATCCGCTCGGCCGCGCCATGGCTGATGGCTTTGTGAAAGAGCCAGCAGTCGTCACTCGCGAGAACTTCGTCGCGACCGATAAATCGCCGGAGCAACTGCAGCAGATCAAACTGAAAGACGGCGTGCGACTGCACGAAAGCGTCAAAGTTGAATTGGAGACCTACGCCCGTCAGGTCGGCGCCCAGATCGTGAAGCCCTTCATGCTGGTGATCGCCCGAGACATTACGCATGCCACGGAGTTGATGGCGCTTATTAAGTCCGAGAAATTCTTCGGTGGTCGCTATGCGGACAAGGTCATTCAGGTCGATTCTAGCGTAAAAGAGGAGGAAACAATCAACAGTCTTCTCCTAGTCGAGAGCCCCGAAGAGCCGACCGAGATCGTCATCCACGTCAATATGCTGAAGGAAGGCTGGGACGTCACCAACCTCTACACGATTGTGCCGTTGCGCGCAGCCAATGCCCGCACTCTGATCGAACAGTCGATCGGACGCGGCTTGCGTCTTCCCTATGGCCGGCGGACGGGTGTCACCGCGGTCGACCGGCTGAACATCGTGGCGCATGACCGCTTCCAAGAGATCGTCGACGAAGCGCGCAAGCCGGACTCGGCCATCCGCCTACAGCAGGTTATCCTCACCGAAGGGCAGTTGCAGCAGAAGACCGTCACGGTCGAGTCTCGGCCTCAACTAGCCGCCAAGCTCGGACTACGCTCCGATACACCGGCGAATGGGACATCCGACTTCGACGAAGCTCCAGCCGAATTTACTCATGAGGAGCAACAGGTCGTTCAGATCGCATACGACGTGATCCGCAAGATGGAAACAGAGCCGTCGCGCCTGCCCAGCGTCGCGCATCTGCAGATGCCTGAGGTGCAGGCGGCGGTTCTGCGCGAAGTGCAAAGCCAGTATCGGCCTCCTCAGTTGGAACTCGATGGGATCGCCAAGCAACCCGATCTGCCGGCCATCGTCGCCAAGACCGTCGACTTGGTCGTGCAGCAGACGATCGACATTCCCCGAATTCTCGTCACCCCCAAGGGCGAGGTGAAGTCCGGTTTCCATCACTTCACGCTCGACCTATCACGCATGCGCTACGAGGTTCCGAATGAAACGCTATGGGCTGCGCATTTGCGTACGGGGCAAGTCGACCGTATCGGCCTCGGTGCCGGCAGCATCGATGAGCAACGGTTAGAGGACTATGTCGTCAGCGGCCTGATCGACTTCGATGACGTGGCCTACGACGCGCATGCCGATCTGCTCTACGATCTCGCGTCACAGGTGGCGAACCACCTGTTGGCGACGCACCCGGAAGACGGGGTTCGCAAAATCTTGCACCTCCACCAGAAGGAGATCGCCCGCTTTGTTCATGCGCAGATGCAGAACCACTTCTGGCAGGACACGGAGGTCGAGTACGAGGTCGTCGTCACTCGTGGCTTCACCGAGCTTCGAAAGAGCGCTTATACGGTGGCGGCCGGAGAGGCGCCGCTCGACTTCCGGCAAGCCCCCGCGGACAAGGCCAACATGGCGCGATACCTGTTCGGCGGCTTTCAGAAGTGCCTGTACCCCACTCAGAAATTCCAGTCGGATGCCGAGCGGAAGCTCGCGGTCATTCTCGATCGCGAGGCGCAGAAGTGGTTCAAGCCAGCGCGTGGGCAGTTTCAACTGTTCTATCGCAGTGGGACGGACCTTCAGGAATATCAGCCGGATTTCGTGGCCGAGACGGACGACAGCATCTTGATGCTTGAACCCAAGGCCTCGAACCAGATGAGCGATCCGGAGGTGCTGGCAAAACGCGATTCCGCGGTGGAGTGGTGTCGACATGCGAGCAGTCACTCGGCGAGCTACGGCGGCAAGCCATGGCGCTATGCTTTGATCCCGCATGATGCGATCGCGGAGAACATGACTCTGGCCGGCATTCTACGGCAGTTTGCCGAACGCTCGGCGTAGTTGCTCAAGCCCGCTTCCGCGCCGAACAACGGTGCGGCGTCTCGGCGCCGTTGTAGAGGACACGCCAACGCCGGCTGAACTGACGGAGGTCTGGCGAACCGCGGCCCCCGCCCTGCGCCGGCGGAACCGCCTCGGCGAAGCAGGCACTCTTGGAGATCGACGGCTTATTGGTGTTCAATTACTTTGCCGCCATGCTTCTATTCGACCGCACAGCGACCAGATGAAAACGTCAAACAAGAGTGCTTCGGATGCTCCGTCCGGGGTAAAGCTCGGGTGATCTAACTCGCGCTCAGACATAAAACTTGAACGGCTGGCGTTCCTCTCCCTTAGCCGAGCCCATCGTGAGCACATCTCCAACCATGCGTGCAAACCGCACGGTGACTGGCAGGCCGTCATTGAAGTTGCACGAGTTGTAGTTGATCTTGGTGAGACCCATAATATCTCCCAAGACCATGCGGATGTCGGGCTTGGCGTTCTTGCTTCGCATCACGGTGATGTGCAGCGGATTGGGTGTTTCCGGCCCGATATAGGTGTCGAGCTGCGGCACGTAGCCCGTTGTCCAGAGGTAGGCCGTCTGATCATCGAGCAGGAGCGCGGTCCCGCGCAACACGGGATAGTCGCCATCCCGAAAGAGTTTCGTCTCGCCTCCGGTCGAACGGATCCGCACGCCGATGACGTTGGTCTCCTTCGGAGCCGCGTCAATAAAGGCGTTCCATTCCTCGTCGTTGAAATAGGTCTGTCCGTGAATGAACAACTCCTTGGGCGGGCCGCCATGGGTCTCGGAATAAGTCTTGAGCACAAGGGCGAGCAGGCTCTTCGCCGCCGGAGCTTTGAGGTGAAACTCGCGGTCACCGGTCTTCCACGGTCCATTGGCGCCGCGGAAAACGACCCCGTCACCCTCGTTGAGGAACATCTGCGCCGCGCAGCAGGCATGTCCATCGGGATCGTGCGGTAGGCTCTTATAGACCATGCCAATGTAGCAGACGCCCGGGCGAACGTCCGCCAGCCGCCACGGTGGTTTCGGCTGCGTCTTGTAGTAGAGCCCGGTCGCAAGGTTCCAGGCGACGGTCGCTGCATCCTGGGTCTTTCGGACCGGATAGTTGGCTTTGTTGAGAAAAGCCTCCGGCGCGAGTGTCGTTTCACGAACAAGTTGAGTTGGCGCTATCCTCAGGAACTCTGCTTTGATCCTGCGATGGAAATCAGGAACGTCCTCGAAAATCGCCTCCTCGGCTTGATCGATGACGCCCATAGCGGAGAACAGCGGAATGCTTTCCTTGGCCTTCTGCCTCTTGGTGAAATCCCCCTTTTCCATCGGCAGCCCGGTTCGCTTGGACTGAGGTCTGCAGCGATCATAGACGATCTCCGGCAGCACCAGGATCCAAACGTCGACCGACCGCTCGTCATTGCGCAAGTACTGCTTGACGCGATCGATGTACAACCGTGCGACCTTGTCGACGGCCTCATTGAGGTTGATGATGCGCGTCG
>NZ_RZSR01000130.1:0-9119 GCF_004023265.1 Mesorhizobium sp. M1A.F.Ca.IN.020.06.1.1 | reverse complement strand
TGTGATCCGGCCCGCGCTTGTAGTCGTCCTGGCGCGAAAAGTCGCTGTCATCGAGATCGATGACCCTGTCGCGGCGGCGGGCCGAAAAGCCGCTGCTGAAGCTGGTCGCCATCACGATGCGGTTCTTGAGCAGGCGCCAGGCAAGATCGCGCACCGGCGGCAGGAGCAGCAGGATGGCGACAATGTCGGTGATGAAGCCCGGAATGATGAGCAGGAGTGCCGCCAGCACGATCATCGCGCCATGCGCGAGTTGGCGGCTTGGATCGCGCCCGGCATCCATTTCCGTCCGCACCCGCGCCATCACGCCGAATCCCTGGTGCCGAAGCAGGAGGCTGCCGGCAATGGTGGAGAGGATGACGAGCCCGATCGTCGCCAAAGCGCCGACTTCACGGCCGACGATGACGAAGCCGGCGATCTCCAGAAGCGGCAGCAGGAGCAGGAACAGGGGAATGAACGAAATGCGCAAATTGAGACCGGTCGCTTTCTTCTTTTGCGGGCCTCGCGGGAAATCGCCGCTGGCACTGGGACCTTTAGATAGGTATGGCTGGCTTTGATTTGAATGATTGCGCCCGCCGTTCTATATGCTTTGGGTAATGAACGCTATGCGACCGCCGCCATTCTAGGGGCTCTGGTGGTCCGGCCTGGACAGGGATCGAATTGGCGGAAGATATGGGTTTCTTCGACTTCGGCACGATTTTCTTTTTGATTGCGGCGGTTGTGATCTTCTTCCAGCTTCGCAACGTGCTGGGCCGTCGCACCGGAAACGAACGCCCGCCCTTCGATCCTTATTCGGCAAGCCGCACGCGCGAGCAGGATGCGGCGCAGAAGTCCGAGAATGTGGTGTCGCTGCCGCGCAAGCGCATGCCGGGGGAACCGGCGGCGGAGACCTATGCCGCGATCGACGCTTTCGCCAAGCCGGACAGCGATCTCAACAAAGGCCTGCGCGCGATCAAGGACAACGATCCGTCCTTCGATCCCAAGACCTTTATCGACGGCGCCAAGATGGCCTACGAGATGATCGTCATGGCCTTTGCCGACGGCGACCGCAAAACGCTGAAGAACCTGTTGTCGCGCGAGGTCTATGACAGCTTCGTCGCCGCGATCGGCGAGCGCGAGGCGAAAGCGGAAAAGATCCAGTCTTCCTTCGTCGGCATCGACAAGGTCGATGTCGTCGCCGCCGAGATGAAGGGCACCGAGGCGCATATCACGCTGCGCATCGTCAGCGAGCTGATCTCGGCGACCCGCGACAAGGTCGGCGCCGTCATCGACGGCGATCCGGAAAAAGTCGCCGAGGTCAAGGACGTCTGGACCTTCTTCCGCGATACCCGGTCGCGTGATCCGAACTGGAAGCTGGTCGCCACGGAAGAAGAAGATTGACCTAGAGCATGATGCCGAAAAGTGTGGAGCGGTTTTCGGACGCCATCATGCTCCATCTCTTCAATTTGGAGCCGGATTCAGATTTCAGGTCGATCCGGCCTGAAATCATCCGGCTCTAGTGGCGGCTGTCATGTCGCTGTCTTCGGCATTCAAGGAAAAATCCTTCGGCGACCTGCCCGGCTGGGACGAGGATGATCACCTCGCCGCCTTCGCGGCGTTCAAACGTTCGGCTTTCCACGTACTGACCAAGCCCTATCGAACCGGTTCGCTCGGCGTCGCGTTCGCCGCTTTCGCCGAGGCCTATACTGAGGCGCGCTCCGTTTCGCCGGCGAACCGGTCGGAGGCGCGGTCCTTCTTCGAGCGCCATTTCGCTCCCGCTTTGGTGGCGGCCGGCGGCGGCGCCGGCCTCGTCACCGGCTTCTACGAGCCCGAGGTCGAGGCCTCGCCGGTGAGGACGGAGCGGTTCACGGTGCCGCTGCTCTCCCGTCCCGCCGATCTGGTCGACATCGACGATAAAAATCGCCCCCTCGGAATGGATCCCTATCTCGCCTTCGCGCGCGCGACGACGACAGGTCCGGTCGAATATTTCGATCGCGGCGCCATCGAGCGCGGCGCGCTGTCCGGGCGGAACCTCGAGATTGCCTGGCTCGCCGACAAGGTCGATGCCTTCTTCATCCATGTGCAGGGAGCGGCGCGGCTGAAGATGGCCGATGGTCGGCTCTGCCGCGTCACCTATGCCGCAAAATCCGGCCAGCGCTTCACCGGGCCGGGCAGGATCTTGAGCGAGACCGGCGAAATCCCGCTGGAAAAAGTGACGATGCAGTCGATCCGCGCCTGGTTCAAGGCGCATCCTGAGCGGGTCGACGAGATCCTCTGGCAGAACCGCTCCTACATCTTCTTTCGTGAGGCGCCGGTCGACGACCCGGAGCTCGGTCCCATTGCCGCCGCCAAGGTGCCGCTGACGGCCGGCCGCTCGGTCGCCGTCGACCGGCTGCTGCACACCTTCGGCACGCCCTTCTATATTGTTGCGCCGACGCTCACCGCCTTCGGCGGAAAACCGTTCCGGCGGCTGATGATCGCACAGGACACCGGCTCGGCCATCACCGGAGCGGCGCGAGGCGATCTCTTCGCCGGCTCGGGCGATGCCGCGGGCGAGATCGCCGGCGTCGTGCGCAACGCCGCCGACTTCTATGCGCTGGTTCCGCGCGGGCTGGTCGATAGGGGGTACGCGTGAACCGCCGCCACGACACGCTGAGCGACGACGATCGCATCCTCTGGAACCTGGTGGCGCGCACGACGCGGCCCCTCAAAGGCAAGGCCGCGGTCGAGATTCCCGATATTGTCGAGCCGACGCCGGCGCCGGCGCCCACGCCCGCCAACGGCGTTCCCGCCGCTGCCGCGAAGCCGAAGCCGCAGCACGTCGCGCATTCGCTTGACGACCAGACCCACGAGAAACTGAAAAAAGGCCGGCTGCCGATCGAGGGCAGAGTCGATCTGCACGGCATGACGCAGGACGAGGCCTATTCGCTGCTCCTCACCTTCCTGCACCGCGCCCATGCCGGCGGCATCCGCTATGTGCTGGTCATCACCGGCAAGGGCTCATCGTCCGGCGGCGACGGCATCCTGCGCCGCTCGGTGCCGCACTGGCTGTCGACCCCGGCTTTCCGGCACCTGGTCTCGAGCCACGATCACGCCGCCCGCAACCATGGCGGCTCGGGCGCGCTCTATGTGCGGCTCAGGCGGACGCGCGCATGAGGACGCCGGCCATGAGGACGCAACTGTGACCCCGTTCGGCGAAAGGCTGAGGGCGCTGCGCGCCGAGCGCGGCGTCAGCCAGAAGGCGATGGCGCAGGCCATCGGCGTCAGCGCCGCCTATCTGTCGGCGCTCGAGCATGGCCGCCGCGGCGCGCCGACCTGGACGCTGATCCAGAAGATCATCGGCTATTTCAACATCATCTGGGACGACGCCGAGGACCTTGCCCGCCTCGCCGAAACCTCGCATCCACGGGTCAGGATCGATACGTCGGGCCTGTCGCCGGCCGCGACCGAACTGGCCAATCTTCTGGCCGAGAGCATCGAGAAGCTGGACGAGGCGGAGCTGCGCCGCCTCAGCGCGTCGATTCGTGCGGCGCTGAGAAGGTAGGTCCCGAGATCTACTGCACCGAGCCGACCAGCAGCTGCTGGCCATCGCGGATCGACACCCAGCGGCCGGTGTTGTCGATCGCCTGGCGCTTGAGATAACGGTAGCCGGTCTCATCCCAGGCTTGGACCTTATCGGTCAAATTGTCGAGGATGTAGTCACCCTTATCGGTGCGCACCGTCAGCACGGAATGGCCTTCGCCGTCGGGCTTGCGCACTACGGTGATCAAGAGATCCGCAAGCGAGATGCCCATGCGGTAGAGCTGGCGCCGCTTCTCCAGCACATAGTCCTCGCAGTCGCCAAAGCCGTTGTCCGGATAGGTCCAGACCTCGTCCTTGCCGTAATTGTCGAGATCGCTCATCGGCTTGACGGCGGCGTTGACCCTGGCGGTCACGTTGATCAGCTTGCGCCACAGAGCATCGGTCAGCTTGGCCGGCGCGAGATTGGCCGGGCGAATGTTGCATTCGCTCGGATGCGTCTTGCAGAAATCATAATGTCCGATCGGCTGCGAGGTCAGGCCGCCGGTGGCCATGGCGCCGGCAGCCCATGCCGGAACCGCCCAGTGGGCCGAGATCGCCAGCCCTGCGACTGCACACAAACGCAGCATCCGCGCCATCGGTGAGGAAGTCATTGTCCCCCGGGGTCCGCCCTTGTTTATTAACGAAACGTTAAGGGGGATTTACAGTCCGTGTCAATTGAAGACAACGGCTAGTTTGGTGGCATGGTTACCCGCCAGGCCCGCATAGCGGCAGTTTGGCAACAGCGGCGTCGGGACGCCGGTCAGCCCTGAACATTGGTTCCACGGAAAGGTCACGCGCTTTGAGCGGCGCCGAGCCGCGTCCGCTTCCCGCTCAGCTCTTGGCGGAACGGACCAGCTTCGGCTTCGCCGCCAGGCGGGTCTGGCGGCCGTAGCTGGAGATGAAGTCCAGAATGCGCGGCACGATCTCCGACCGGAACCGCGAGCCGTTGAAGACGCCGTAATGGCCGACGGCCGGCTGCATGTAGTGGGCTTGCCGGTCGGCCGGAACGTTCACGCAAAGCTCATGCGCGGCCTGGGTCTGGCCGAGCCCGGAAATGTCGTCGTTCTCGCCCTCGACGGTGAACAGCGCGACGTTGCGGATCGCCTGGGGATCGACGGCCTCGCCGCGATGCGTCATCTCGCCCTTCGGCAAGGCGTGGCGGACGAACACCGTATCGACCGTCTGCAGGTAGAACTCCGCCGTCAGGTCCATCACCGCCAGATATTCGTCATAGAAGTCACGGTGCTTCTCGGCGCTGTCGCCGTCGTTTTTCACAAGGTGCATGAAGAAGTCCTTGTGGGCGATGATGTGGCGATCGAGATTCATGCTCATGAAGCCCGAAAGCTGCAGGAAGCCGGGATAGACATCGCGGCCGAATCCGGGCACCGGCCAGGGCGCCTGCATGATGACGTTCTCGCGAAACCAGTCGGTGCCCTTTTCCCCGGCGAGCAGATTGACCGCGGTCGGATTGCGGCGGGTATCGATCGGCCCGCCCATCAGCGTCATGGTTGACGGCACGAAGGGGTCGCCGCGCTTTTCCATCAGCGCCACCGCCCCCAACACCGGCACCGAGGGCTGGCAGACTGCCATCACATGGGTATCGGGACCAAGCGCGTGGAACATCTCGATGACATAGTCGATATAGTCGTCGAGATCGAAGCTGCCCTGCGACAGCGGGACCATGCGGGCGTCGACCCAGTCGGTGATGTGCACGTCGGCGTGAGGAAGCATCGCCTCGACCGTGCCGCGCAGCAGCGTCGCATAATGGCCGGACATCGGCGCCACGATCAGTAGCTTCGGATCGGGCTTGCGGCCCGCGGGAAGCTGGCGCTCGAAGCGGACGAGGTTGCAGAACGGCTTCGACCACACGGTTCGTTCGGCGACGTCGACGCTCTTCCAGTCGACCACCGCCTTGGTCAGGCCGAATTCAGGCTTGCCGTAGCGGCGCGTCGTGCGCTCGAAGAGTTCCGCGGCTGCCGCGACCGAGCGTCCGAGCGCCGTATGCGAAACCGGATTGAGCGGGTTGGAATAGAAGAACCGCACCGCATCTGCGTAAAGGCGGGCGGGCTGCAGCGCCGCATGGTTCAGTTCGTAGAGCTGGTAGAACATCAAGAACCCCGCTGCTGCCTGACGACCAAAGGGCCGACGAGCAGCGCCGAGCCTTGAATGTCTCGCAGTGAGGTTAACAAGATATTGTTGCGATGCAATACGTCAATTGCCGTGACGAATGCTGCTTTGGTCCAAACTGTTGAAAACTCGTCACGTATGGCGGAGCCGGCTCACTGTGCGCTGCCGCAATGTGTAGGAAATATGTCCGGCTCCCTCTTGCCGGACATCGACATCTTAAACGCGCGCCATGCAGACTGCGGTGTGGCCCGAGCCGATGAAGCCGAGCTGGGTGGCGGCGCCGCGGGAGAGGTCGAGCACGCGGCCCCGGACGAACGGGCCGCGATCGTTGATGCGCACGACGACGCTGCGGCCGTTGTTCTTGTTGGTGACCCTGAGCTTGGTGCCGAACGGCAAGCTGCGGTGCGCTGCAGTCAGCGCGGCGGGGTTCATGCGCTCGCCGGAGGCGGTTCTGGAATGCAGCGCGTACCAGGAAGCGCGGCCGCATTGTGCGGCGGCTGAAGAGGCGGAAGAGGCGCCAGCCATCAGGCCAGTCGCGATCGTTGCCGCGACAAGCGCGGTGCGGTTGGTTTTATTCATCTTTTAGGGGTGGGCTCCGTTATAGACACCCCGCCGTAAGTGCCGAATGAGGCATGAAATGCGGCAAGCGTCTGGCGGTTCCATGGCAAAGGCACACGTTTGGAGTCGCCGCGAAACAGTTTGTCATGACATCTCCCGCGAGCGCCAGCGTATTCTTCATGGAGACCGACCCGGTTTTGCAGGAAGTCCCGAGTAGGAGGGGCCCTCGGGGCGCAAGTAAAAGAGGAAACGATCGCTTCGCTTCCTTCTGCTCCTTTACTGCGCGCGCGTTCCGGTGAAGGATCGACTTCGCGCGGGGATCTCGCCGATGCGACTGATCAGGAATTTACTGGCGCTGATCGGCCTCCGTTGGGCAAACCGCCCGCGCGTTTGATCCGACCGGCAAGACGGCGCCGCGCGTCCGGTTGGACGGTCGAAGCGACGCGCGCAGACTCCCGCCGTCGGACCGCTGACGCCGGGCACCTCTTCGAGATCGACGCCATCCCTACATCCGCGCGCAACGCGCGAAGCTCAGCAAGCAGTTGCTGGGGTGAAATTTCTGCTGAGGTCGGCGCTCTACGGCGCCCCCTCTGGCCTGCCGGCCATCTCCCCCACAGGTGGGGAGATCAGATGTCGCGTCGGCTTTCGCCAATCGCCAACATTTGCAAGCAAGGGCGCCAAGGGTCGAGCTCCAATCTCCCCCCTTGTGGGGGAGATGTCCGGCAGGACAGAGGGGGCGCTGTCCCGCCGGCTTTCAACATTTAGAGGCGGTGTGCTGCGCCGCCCGTGAAATTCCATTCCGCCACTCGTCGCCGGAATGGCACGATCTATCTTCTTTCCGGATGGAAAGGGCTGGAAAAGACAACAGCGTGTGATCTGCGAACCCGGCATGGAGTTCGGCAGCCATCATGCGCAGACTGGTGACGGCCGATCCCGTCGGAACTGCTTCCCATGGAGGGTCCGAGATGAGCGTGCACAGGAAAGCGGCGCCGGACGGCGCGGAAAGCGCTTTGTCGCGGTTGCGTCCGCCTTACGCCTCCGTGCTCGACCTGATCGGCCAGACACCGGTGGTCGAGCTCACCAAATTCGATACCGGCAAGTGCCGGCTGTTCATCAAGCTCGAGAGCCAGAACCCCGGTGGCTCGATCAAGGACCGCATCGCGCTGTCGATGATCGCGGCCGCCGAGAAGGATGGCAGGCTGAAGCGCGGCGGCACCATCGTCGAGGCCACCGCCGGCAACACCGGCCTCGGCCTCGCCCAGGTCGGCATTCCCAAGGGCTACCGCATCATCCTCGTCGTGCCCGACAAGATGTCGCGCGAGAAGATCCAGCATCTGCGCGCTTTGGGCGCCGAGGTGCGCATGACCCGCTCCGATGTCGGCAAGGGCCATCCCGAATATTACCAGGACATGGCCGAGAAGATCGCCGCCGAAATTCCCGGCGCCTTCTATGCCAACCAGTTCGCCAATCCCGCCAATCCGCTGGCGCACGAAAGCACCACCGGCCCGGAAATCTTTTCGCAACTCGAAGGCGATGTCGACGCGATGGTGGTCGGCGTCGGTTCCGGCGGCACGCTCACCGGTGTCGGCCGCTTTTTCGCGAAGCATTCGCCGAAGACCGAGATGGTGCTTGCCGATCCGGTCGGCTCGGTGCTGGCGCCGTTGATCAAGACCGGCAAGATGACAGAGGCCGGCAGCTGGACCGTCGAAGGCATCGGCGAGGATTTCGTGCCGCCCAATGCCGATCTGTCGCTGGTCAAGAAAGCCTATTCCATCCCCGACAAGCAGAGCATGCTGGCGGTGCGCGACCTGCTGTCCAAGGAAGGCATCCTGGCCGGCTCGTCCTCCGGCACGCTTCTGTCGGCGGCACTGCGCTACTGCCGCGATCAGACGACGGCCAAACGCGTGGTCACCCTCGTCTGCGACAGCGGCAACAAATATCTGTCGAAGGTCTTCGACGACATCTGGCTCGCCGAGCAGGGCTTGGCCGACCAAGAGCAGCATGGCGACCTGCGCGACCTCGTCATGCGCTCGCCGCGCACTGGTGACATCGTGACCGTTGGCCCCGAGGAAACCCTGCTCAACGCCTATGGCCGCATGCGCCGCTCCGATGTCTCGCAGCTACCGGTGCTGGATGACGGCAAGCTCGTCGGCATCGTCGACGAGAGCGATATCCTGGCCAAGGTCGACGGCCCCTATGACGGCCGCTGGGATCGCTTCAACGCCCCGGTGCGCACGGCCATGACCTCGAACCTGCACACGCTGCAGGCCAGCCAGACGCTCGACGCGCTGCTCCCCGTCTTCGACCGCAACGAGGTCGCCATCGTCTTCGAGGGCGACGAATTCATCGGCCTGATCACCCGTATCGACCTGATCAACCATCTGAGGCGTCGCGCAAAATGACTTCGAACGGCAAGAACCGCCTGGCCTTTTCCACTCGCACCATCCATGGCGGCCAGAGCCACGATCCACTGACCGGCGCGGTGATGGTGCCGATCTACGCCACCTCCACCTATGGCCAGCAGTCACCCGGCGTGCACAAGGGTTTTGAGTATGCTCGCAGCCAGAACCCGACGCGCTTCGCCTTCGAACGGGCCTTCGCCGACCTCGAAAGCGGCCCCGCGGCCTTCGCCTTCGCCTCAGGCCTGGCCGCGATAGCCACGGTGCTGGAGCTTTTCGACGCCGGCGTCCATGTGGTGGCCACCGACGACATCTATGGCGGCTCGTTCCGGCTCATGGAGCGGGTGCGCAAGCGTTCCGCCGGCCTGCAGGTCAGCTTCGCCGACTTCACCGATCTCGCCGCCGTCGAGAGTGCGATCCGCTCTGAGACAAAGCTGCTCTGGGTCGAGACGCCGACCACCCCGCTGCTGCGCGTCGTCGACCTCGAAGGCCTGGCGG
>NZ_RZSR01001301.1:0-1283 GCF_004023265.1 Mesorhizobium sp. M1A.F.Ca.IN.020.06.1.1 | reverse complement strand
GAGCAAGGTGGTCTTGCCGCAGCCGGACGGCCCGAGCAGCGCATAGGCGCCGCCGTCCTCGAAGGTGTGATGCACTTCCTTCAGCGCGAAATCCGAATCCTTCTTTGGATTGGTCAGGTAGGAGTGGCGGATGTGGTTGACGTCGATGCGTGCCATCGCTCCCTCCTCAAGCCGCCAGCTTCGACGCAGTCACCGCGCGGCCGTTCTGGTCGAAGACCATGATGTGGCGCGGGTCGATGAACACCTCGACCTCGTCGTCGGTCTCGAAATCGAGGATGCCGTGCGCGAGCATCACCCAGCGCGCGTCGGCGAAGTCGAGATGGACGAAGCTTTCCGAGCCGGTGATCTCGGTGATGGTGACCTTGGCCCGCACCGGCACGGCGCCGGGGTTGGGACGCTCCAGCGACAAATGGTGCGGCTGGAAGCCGATCGTGTAGCTGGCATCCGGAATGCCGAGCAGTTCGGGCGGCACCGGCAGCTTCACGCCTCCTTCGAGAAGGAAGTCCGATCCCTTCTTGGCGAGCACAATGGTGTTGAGCGGAGGGTCGGCGAAGGTCCGCGCCGTCACCAGGTCGACCGGCTTGCGGAAAACCTCGACGGTTGGGCCGAACTGCGTGACGCGACCTTCCGAAAGCGTCGCGGTGTTGCCGCCGAGCAAAAGCGCCTCGTGCGGCTCGGTCGTGGCATAGACGAAGATCGTGCCCGCCGCGGCGAAAATCTTCGGCAATTCGGCGCGCAACTCCTCGCGCAGCTTGTAGTCGAGATTGGCGAGCGGCTCGTCGAGCAGCACCAGGCTGGCGTTCTTGACGATGGCGCGGGCAAGCGCCGTGCGCTGCTGCTGGCCGCCCGAGAGGTTGAGCGGCGTGCGGTCGAGATAGGGCGTGAGCTTGAGAAGTGCCGCAGCGTTGCGCACCTCCTTGTCGATCCTGGCCTGTTCGATGCCGGCAACCCGAAGCGGCGAGGCGATGTTCTCGTACACCGTCATCGCCGGGTAGTTGATGAATTGCTGGTAGACCATGGCGACGTTGCGCTTCTGCACCGGCTGTCCGGTGACGTCCTTGCCGTCGAACCAGACCGAGCCGGAAGTTGGCGCGTCGAGCCCGGCCATCAGCCGCATCAGGCTGGTCTTGCCGGAAAGCGTCGGCCCGAGCAGGACATTCAGCGAGCCGTGCTGAAGCGTCAGCGACACGTCGCGGATATGCTCCTGCGCGCCGACCGTCTTCGTCACGTTCCTCAATTCCAGCATCACGCCTCCTCCCAGGCCTTGCGCATCAGCGCTCGAT
>NZ_RZSR01001300.1:0-1284 GCF_004023265.1 Mesorhizobium sp. M1A.F.Ca.IN.020.06.1.1 | reverse complement strand
GCCCAGGTGTCGTAGCCCTGTACCGACTCCTCATCCAGCGCCTCCAGGCGCTGGATGAGGAGTCGGTACAGGGCTACGACACCTGGGCAGGCTTCCTGCAGCGGCGCATGGCGCCGGCGATGCGAACCTGCCGCTCGGTGGAGGAGCGCCAGGCGAACCTCTCGCGAAAACTCACCCGCGCCACCACGTTGCTGCGCACCTGGGTCGATGTCGACGTCGAGAAGCAGAACCGCGACCTGCTGGCCTCGATGAACAATCGCGCCAGGCTGCAGTTGCGCCTGCAGCAGACGGTCGAAGGTCTCTCCGTCGCTGCCGTCTCTTATTATGTCGTCGGCCTCATCGGCTATGTCGCCAAAGGCGCGTCGAGCTTCGGCCATGCCTTCCCGCCGGAAGTCGTCACCGCGGCTTCGGTGCCGGTCGCCATCCTGCTCGTCTGGTGGGGCGTGCGCCGCGTGCGCAGGATGCACTCCGAGCCGGCCAAGCATCCGGGCGAGTAAACTTCCCCTCGACCGGGAGATTTCCCGAAGACAACAGGGGGCCGCGGCGCGAGAAGCTCCAGGATCTTCCTCGACGCCAGACGAGCCGGCGGTTACGTGAGGCGAACCCCTGACCGCTTCGCGGCCATCTCCCCTCGAGGGTCCCTCAAGCGGGCAGAAGCCAGCGGCAGATTGCCGCTGCGAAAGCTCGGCCGTCGTTCGCCATCCGATTTCGACCAAAGCAGCGTTTGCAAGGAATGCTCCCGGCTGGTAAAAGATTTTGACCAGTCGAGTGGAGGAGGCTTCGATGTCCGGCCTTGCCATGCCCAAGCCAGATGCCGGGACGCTGCGCAAGCGCGCCGAGATCGTCGCCGACATGCGCATCATCGTGCCGGGCGAGGGCGTTGTCGACACGGCCACCGAGATGCGCGCCTTCGAGAGCGACGGCCTGACCGCCTACCGCCAACTGCCGCTCGTCGTCGTGCTGCCCGAGACGGTGGCGCAGGTCTCCCGCGTGCTGAAATATTGCAACGAGCGCAACATCCGCGTCGTGCCGCGCGGTTCCGGCACGTCGCTGTCGGGCGGCGCGCTGCCGCTCGAAGATGCCGTGCTTCTGGTGATGAGCCGCTTCAACCGCATCCTCGCGATCGACTATCCGAACCGTGTCGTCGTCGCCCAGCCGGGCGTCACCAATCTCGGCATCACCACCGCCGTCGAGCAGGAGGGCTTTTACTATGCCCCCGATCCATCCTCCCAGATCGCCTGCTCGATCGGCGGCAATGTCGCGGAGAATTCCGGCGGCGTGCAC
>NZ_RZSR01001299.1:0-1285 GCF_004023265.1 Mesorhizobium sp. M1A.F.Ca.IN.020.06.1.1 | reverse complement strand
CCGTTGGCCCTTGGCATTCCCCAGCAAAATGCTTGCGCCAGGCGGCGGCGTCCTTATTTCAGGACAAGCGACAGGGAGTGGGCGGAGAAACGATGGCCGCAAGAACAAGAGCAGCCAACCGCTACTATAGCGGCCCACTCAGCGATCATTTCGACGGTAGCCTCTTTTTCAATCCCGAGGGCAGGCCGCCGGCGCGCTTCACCGATTTGCTGAAATGGCAATTGAGCGGTGGGCGCTCGAAATGGCCGGCGGCCTGGCCGAGCCCATATCCCCAGGCGAAGCCCGAACAACGGATCGAAGGCGCTGCGCTTCGGCTCACCATGGTGGGTCACGCCTCGCTGCTCATCCAGACAGCCGGCCTGAATATCCTGACCGACCCGGTTTGGTCCGAGCGTGCCTCGCCTTTCGGCTTCGCCGGACCGAAGCGGGTCAACGCGCCGGGCATCGCCTTTTGCGACTTGCCGCCGATCGACCTGGTGCTGCTCAGTCACAACCACTACGACCATCTCGACCTCGCGACCCTCAAGCGGCTGAAGCAAAGCCACGACCCGATGGTGATCACGCCGCTCGGCAACGATGCGATCATCGGCACTGCCGTGCCCGGCATGCGCGTGTCGGCACATGATTGGGGCGACAGCGTCGAAGTCGCCAGCGACGGCATCATCCACATCGAGCCGGTGCATCACTGGTCGGCGCGTGGCGGGCGCGACCGCCGCATGGCGCTTTGGGCGGGATTCGTCATCGATACGGCGGGCGGCAAGGTCTATTTCGCCGGCGACACGGGCTTCCACGGCGGCACCAACTGCCGCCGAATGGCGGAAAAGCATGGCTGGTTTCGGCTGGCCATCCTGCCGATCGGCGCCTATGAGCCGCGCTGGTTCATGGCCCCGCAGCACCAGAATCCGGCGGAAGCCGTCCAGGGCATGAGGCTGTGCGGCGCCGTCCATGCTGCCGGCTGCCACTGGGGCACCTTTCAGCTCACCGACGAACCGATCGAGGAGCCTGCGCAAAAGCTCGCCGAGGCATTGGCGGCCGAAGGCATTTCGCCGGAGCGTTTTCGCGCCATGCGCCCGGGCGAAGCATGGGATGTGCCGCCGTCTGGCTAAGGAACCCAGCCCGGGCAAACGCGTTGGTTGCACAACGCAAATCCGCCTCGGAGCCTTCCATGATCAAATGGATCATCATCCTTCTTATCGTTGCCGCTGCGGCAAGCCTGCTTGGCATGCCCGCGCTCGCCGGCGCCGCCGCCACAGGTGCCCGCATCCTGATCGGTATTGTGCTGATC
>NZ_RZSR01001298.1:0-1286 GCF_004023265.1 Mesorhizobium sp. M1A.F.Ca.IN.020.06.1.1 | reverse complement strand
ATATGCAAGCAGCCTGCGCGCACGGTCCACCGCGTCGGCCGACGGGGTGAACGCATCGTTCAGGAGCGGGATCACGTCGGGATGGACGCAGGTTGCGCCATCAAAGCCATACCGGCTCGCCTCGCCTCCGGCTTCGCGAATGGCATCCAGGTTCTTGTGGTCGGCGATGGTGCGCAACAACCCGAACGACCTTATGCCGGCCGACTTGGCAGCGTAATGCACAAGCAGTTTCGGCAGGCGTAGAAAATCCGGACTGGGTTCCGCATCGACCGAAAGGGCGAAATCTTCTCCGCCGAGAATAAGGCCAAACATGTCTTTAGATGCACGGGCGATTTCGCCGGCATTCGTGAGGCCGGCAGCGTCCTCGATGAGAGCGATGATCTTCAAGGCCCGCTCAT
This sequence comes from Mesorhizobium sp. M1A.F.Ca.IN.020.06.1.1, assembly GCF_004023265.1. Classification (NCBI taxonomy): domain Bacteria; kingdom Pseudomonadati; phylum Pseudomonadota; class Alphaproteobacteria; order Hyphomicrobiales; family Phyllobacteriaceae; genus Mesorhizobium; species Mesorhizobium sp. M1A.F.Ca.IN.020.06.1.1. The sequence goes on along the minus strand of NZ_RZSR01001298.1, from coordinate 888 downwards.
CGCCTTCGCGCATGCCGGTGCGTCGCTTCAGCAACGACAGCCTCGCCTTCAGGTCCGCGGCCCCGCCCACCTTGGGCAGCAGGAGGCCATCAATTTTGACACGCGCGATCGAATCCAGATCGCAGGAAAGATTGGCGTCATCCGCATTGACGCGGACAAACACCGGGATACCGGCGGCCTTTATCGCACTGACCGCCGGCGCGAGCAGGTCCCTTGCCTCACGCTTGGTCGCAAGCGGGACGGAATCTTCCAGATCCAGAATGATGGCGTCTGCTCCGCGCGTATGCGCCTTCTCGACAAATTTCGTCTTGTGCGCAGGCACGTAGAGCAGCGAGCGGAGCCTCATTTTACAACGCCCCGTTCCCGCAGCCCTTCAGCCTCGGAAACTGAAAAGCCGAGCTCGGAAAGCAGGAGGTCCGTATGCTCGCCGAGTTCAGGCGCCGGGATGCGGAATGAGGCCGGCGTGTCGTCGAGCCTTGGAACGGCATTGTTTAGCAGCGTCGATCCCAGCTCGTGATCGGGCAATTCGATGAACACGCCGCGTTCCCTGAAATGACCGTCGATCGCTATGTCGGCTATGTCGTACACCGGTCCGGCGGTGACATCTGCCGCATGCATGATGTCCAGCGCCTCCTCGCGCGTACGCGCACCGAACCATTCTCCCAGGATTCCGTCCAGCAAAGGCCGATTTCGCACACGTGCCGCGTTTGTCGCGAAACGGGGATCGCAAACCCTATCGTCGCGTCCGATGGTTCGAAAAACGCGCTCCGCCATGGCCTGGATGGACCCCGACAGGGCAAGATACTTTCCGTTTCCGCAGCGGTAGATGTTGCGCGGCGCAGAGGTATTCGACCCGCTGCCAACTCTCTGCTTGACCTTGCCGGTCCT
>NZ_RZSR01001297.1:0-1286 GCF_004023265.1 Mesorhizobium sp. M1A.F.Ca.IN.020.06.1.1 | reverse complement strand
GTTTCAACCGCAGTCGCCCGCTTCGGCGTCGGCGCCATGCCGCCATAGGCGATACGGATATCCGCCACGGTGCCGTTCTTGGCCTCGGTCAGATAGAAGGCGCCGAGGGTAGCGGTAATGTCCTCGTCGCGGCGCTTGGTGACCTTGTAGACGGCAAATTTCGTGCCCTCTGCCGGCACGGGCACATGGACGGCCTCGACGAATTCGCCGGGCTGCCGATCCTGCTTGCCATAGGCAATGAAGAAGGTTTCGAGCGGGATCGTGCGTCGGGCATTGCCCTTGCGGAGCGTGAGCCGCGCGCCGAGCGCGATCAGCGGCGGCGGCGTGTCGCCGATCGGAGAGCCGTTGGCGATGTTGCCGCCGATGGTGCCCATGTTGCGCACCTGCTCGCCGCCGATGCGGTCGACCAGCGGTCCCAAGGCCGGGATACGCCGGGAAAGCGTTGCGAAGGCTTCGCTGTAAGTCACGCCGGCGCCGATCGTAATCACGCCATCGGTCTCCGAGATCATGCGCAAGCCGTCGAGGCCGCCGATGAAGATAGCCGGCGAGATGTCGCGCATATGCTTGGTGACCCACAGCCCGACATCGGTCGAGCCGGCAACGATGGTGGCGCCAGGCTCCTTCTCGAGCACCATGGCGAAATCGTCGACGTCAGCCGGCACGATCAGCCGCTGCGTACCCGAACCGACCTCGACCCTGGCGCCGTCGCGCAGCGCTCCCAGCCGTGCGGTGATATCCTTGCGCTCCACTGCCAGCGGGTCCTTCGCCGCCTTGCCGTAGCTTGATATGGCGCGCGCCGCGCGCATGATCGCCTCGTAGCCGGTACAGCGGCAGAGATTGCCCTGCAGCGCCTTTTCGATCGCCGCGTCGGACGGATTGGGCGTCTTCATCCAGAGCGCATAGAGTGACATGACGAAACCGGGCGTGCAGAAGCCGCATTGCGAGCCATGGAAATCGACCATCGCCTGCTGCACGGGGTGAAGCTGTTCGCCATTGCCGCGCAGGTGCTCAACGGTGACGACATGCGTGCCGTCGAGCGAGCCCATGAAGCGGATGCAAGCATTGACGCTTTCATAGACCAGGCCCTCGACCGACAGCTTGCCGACCAGCACCGTGCAGGCGCCGCAATCGCCCTCGGCGCAGCCTTCCTTGGTGCCGCGCAGCGAGCGGTTCAACCGCAGCCAGTCGAGCAGGGTCGCGTCGGGGGCGATGTCGTTCAGCGCGACATCGTCGCCGTTCAGGATGAAGCGTATCTGGTTACGGGTCTTGTCGGCCATGTCTCAGCT
>NZ_RZSR01001296.1:0-1287 GCF_004023265.1 Mesorhizobium sp. M1A.F.Ca.IN.020.06.1.1 | reverse complement strand
GATCTGTCCTCGGTCAGTTCCACCTTGTCGAAGCCGACATGGCCCGGGATCGCTCCGAAGCCGGCATAGTGGAGCTGGTAGAGCGCCAGCAGCGGGTTTGACGGAATGATCAGGTGCCAGAAGGCGACGCCGAGATAGCCGAGCTGCTCCACCGGATGCATCGACAGCGACGACCAGGGCGACGGGTTGACCGAGTTGTGGTGCACCGAATGCACCCATTTGTAGAGCGGCCCCCAATGGATCGTCCGGTGCAGCAGGAAGAAATGCGTCTCGTGGATGATCGGCACCACCAGCGCCAGACAGAACAGGTAGACGGGATTCTCCGCGAAGGTCAGCCACGGCACGTAGCCGTTGGCGTAGGCGTAGAGGATTGCCACCTCGATCGCCGTCCAGATCGGCATGCCGGTGCCGAAGGTGCGCAGCATGTTGTCGATGTTCTGGTTCTCGAAGAAGAAGGCTTTGCTCTTCTGCTCCGAGGGCCATTTGCCGTTGTATTTGAAGCGGTTGCCCTGGGCTCTCAAAATGTAGAGTCGAAGCTCGAAAGCGCCGAAGAAAATAAGCAGCGCCGCGCAGTTGACGATGAAAAGGCGCAGGATCCAGCCGATGGCGAGCGTCTTCATCGTCTCGACGTCCGGCAGCACGTAGCGCCACCACACCACTGCCGAGAGGGCGAAGAGCAGGTTGTAGGGCAGGAAATAATGCGGCAGCCACTTCAGCAGCGCCAGCGGTCGCGGCGGAAACGCAAAGAGCGGCGCGGTGCCGGCCGGTTCGTTCGGGGCCCAGTCGCCTCTCTTGTTGCGCGTGCCGTATTGCAGGTCGTCCATGGCTGGTCTCACAGCGATTGAGAGAGGGTGAGGAGGCGGTCATAGGCGGCATCGTCCATGTCCACCTGGTGCTTCGCTTCCGGGTAGCTGCCTGCGGCGACGTCGCGGCCGAAGGCGCGGAACGCACTGATGCGCCTTTCCTGCACCTCGGCCTCCAGCGTGACGAAGTCGGCATAGCGCTTGGCATGGCGCGGATAGTGGCCGGTGTGGGTGCCCAGCACGTCGCAGGAGAAGAGATACTGCGTGTCGCAGGCAGTGCCGCAGCCCATGCCCATGGTGATCAGCGGCGTCGAGCGGGTGATGTGGTCGGCGAGCCTGACCGGCACCACTTCGACCTCGATGCAGGCCGCACCCGCATTCTCCAGGTCCTTGGCCGCGCGCAGCACCTTGAAGGCCTCTTCCGCCGTGCGGCCGACGGCTCGGAAATTCGTCCAGGTGGCGCGGTTCGGCACCAGGCCGACAT
>NZ_RZSR01001295.1:0-1291 GCF_004023265.1 Mesorhizobium sp. M1A.F.Ca.IN.020.06.1.1 | reverse complement strand
GGCGATGGCAAGCTATGGCGCCACCAGTCTCACCACGCTCTTGCAGATGGTGGCGCATGGGCTGGGCGTGACGCTGGTTCCGGAAATGGCGGCAAACGCCGCCGGCGTCATGCCGGACCTCAAGATCGTGCCGTTCCAGGAGCCGATGCCGCAGCGCATGATCTGCCTCGCATGGCGGCGCAACAAGGTGCGCCAGGACGAATGCGTGGAACTGGCAAAGATCATACGGGGATTGGATCATGCGGTGCTGGCGAGCTGACCCTGGTTTCTGAGCTTTGCCCAATCCCAGTTCTCAGCCAACGCCCGTATCGGAAGCTTCTGCTGCTTACCGGAGCTAACGCTGCCCGCTTCGAAAATCCGATAGTGCGGGTCCCAACCTCGAGTTCTCTATCCCTCGTTCGATTGCAAGCCTTCACGGCACAAATATGAGAAATACGTAGGTAAAGAACACCACAATATGAACCATTCCGGTCAGGAATGTCGTTCTTTCGGTGCTGAAGCTTACGCTGCAAATGAAAAGCGCCAGGGCCAAAAGTACCGCATCAGCCGCCGGAAGCCCAAGGGTCAACCCTCGGCCTGTCAGCAGGCTGGCGGCCGCCACCGCCGGTATCGTCAGACCGATGGTGGCGCAGGCCGAACCCATCGCAACGTTGAGGCCGCGCTGCAGCTCATTGTTGAGCGAGGCGCGAACCGCCGAAATGGCCTCCGGCATCAAAACCAGCCCGGCGATCATCGCTCCCACGATACTGTCGGCCTGGGTCACCTGGTAGGCAACGAGCGTGTCCTCGACACCGGCGGCGACCTGCTCGGCCAGCATGACGATGCCGATCAGCCCGCTCACCAGCAGCAGAACGCCGACAGAAAGGCTTTCGTGAAGGGCAGTTCGCATCGAAACGTCGTGCGCCTGTTCCTGGACGAAGTCGTCCCGGTGCCGAACGGTCTGGGCGAACACGAAGCTTGCATAGAGCAGCACTGAAAGGACGCTCACAAAACCAAGCTGGCCCGCCGAAAACGTGCCTGGATCCGTCGTCTGGGTGTAGGTCGGCAGGACAAGCGTCATGACAGTCAGCGCGATCAGAACCGCGAGATACGCGCTGGTCCCTTGCCGAACGATTGCCTGCTTGCGATGACGCCAGCCGCCAAGCGTGAGACACGTACCGACGACGCCGGTAGAGATAATCATCACCGTCGAGAAGACGGACTCGCGCGCCAATGTCGGGTTGTTCTCTCCATGCAGCATCATGGAAACGATGATCGACACTTCGATTGCCGTCACGGCAAAGGTCAGCAC
>NZ_RZSR01001294.1:0-1292 GCF_004023265.1 Mesorhizobium sp. M1A.F.Ca.IN.020.06.1.1 | reverse complement strand
GGTGGCTCCGGTTTCGTTTGGGCGGCAAAAATAGAAAAAGCCGGAAAAATTCGGCGAGGAAAAAATGACAGAAGAGAACAAGAAGAAGCCGAATCCGATCGACATTCATGTCGGCAGTCGTATTCGGCTGCGTCGCAATATGCTTGGAATGAGCCAGGAAAAGCTGGGTGAAAATCTCGGCATCACGTTTCAGCAGATACAGAAGTACGAAAAGGGGACCAACAGGGTCGGCGCCAGCCGCCTGCAGGCAATCGCCTCCATCCTGAGCGTCCCTGTCGCCTTCTTCTTCGAGGACGCCCCCGGGCAGGAGGCCGTCGCCGGCAATCGGGGATTTGCCGAGGATGCCTCGATGACTTTCGCGATCGAATTCTGCGGCAGCCCGGAAGGGCTTCAGCTCAATCGTGCCTTCGTCAAGATTCCCGACGTCAAGGTGCGGCGCCGGATTATCGATCTTGTGAAGTCCCTTTCGCCGGACGACGCCGAGTGAATCCAGGCTCATGTCGCCGGCGGTGCCCTGCCGCCGGTGGCACAAGTTGATTGTGCCGATAGTCATGCCAGATCTGTCGCGCCGCTTGACGAGCGGCGCCCGGCACCGCTAACACGTGGCGCGCCAAAATCGGCAGCCTTGCCGATCCTTTTCAAGAGGGGACACCCGTGACGCGGCAGAACTATCTCTTCACCTCGGAATCCGTCTCCGAAGGCCATCCCGACAAAGTCTGTGACCGTATCTCCGACGAGATCGTCGATCTCGTCTATCGCGAGGCCAGGAAGACGGGCATGGACCCGTGGAAGGTGCGCGTTGCCTGCGAGACGCTGGCCACCACCAACCGCGTCGTCATCGCCGGCGAGGTCAGGGTTCCCGAGACGCTGCTGAAGAAGGACAAGGCAGGCAACATCCTCAAGGATGCGGCGGGCCACCCGGTCGTCAATCCGACCAAGTTCAAATCGGTCGCCCGCAAGGCCATCCGTGAGATCGGCTACGAGCAAGCCGGCTTCCATTGGAGGACGGCCAAGATCGAGGTGCTGCTGCACGGCCAGTCGCCGGACATTGGCCAGGGCGTCGACAATGCCGCCGACCGCCAGGGCGAGGAAGGCGCGGGCGACCAGGGCATCATGTTCGGCTATGCTTGCCGCGAGACGCCGGACCTGATGCCGGCGCCGATCTACTACAGCCACAAGATCCTCGAATTGCTTGCCGCCGCGCGCCACGAAGGCAACGGCGAGGCCGCCAAGCTCGGCCCGGACGCCAAGAGCCAGGTCACCGTGCGCTATGCCAACGGCCAGGCGGCGGA
>NZ_RZSR01001293.1:0-1292 GCF_004023265.1 Mesorhizobium sp. M1A.F.Ca.IN.020.06.1.1 | reverse complement strand
TTGCGAAAGGGCGGCGCGGGATTTCGCGGCGGACACCGCCGATGGCGGTCCTGGCGTCATCATCGGCACGCCGCTGAAGCGCCGGACCGGCACGCATAACTCCATCGTCTTCGCCGATCGCGGCAAGATCATCGCCGAGCGCTACAAGCTCGACCTGCCGAACTATGGCGAGTTCGACGAGAAGCGCGTTTTCCAGGCCGGGCCGGAGCTGCAAGGGCCGGTGAATTTCCGCGGGGTGCGCATCGGTGTCCCGATCTGCGAGGACATCTGGGGCGACATCGCCGTCTGCGAGACGCTGGCCGAGAGCGGCGCCGAGATCCTGCTTGTGCCGAACGGCTCGCCCTACTACCGCGCCAAGATCGACGTCCGCCACCAGGTGGTGATCCGTCAGGTCATCGAATGCGGATTGCCGATGATCTACGCCAATCAGCTTGGTGGCCAGGACGAACTCATCTTCGACGGCGCCTCCTTCGCCATCGGCGCGGACAAGACGCTTGCCTTCCAGATGAGCCAGTTCGAGGAAGCGGTCGACGTCACCACCTGGAAGCGAAGGGATGGCATCTGGGTCTGTTCCGAAGGCCCAATGTCGAAGATTCCGGAGCGGGAGGAGGCCGACTACCGGGCCTGCATGCTGGGCCTGCGCGACTACGTGAACAAGAACGGCTTCAAGAACGTGGTGCTCGGCCTCTCCGGCGGCATCGACTCCGCGATCTGCGCTGCACTGGCGGTCGACGCGCTTGGCGAGGAGCGGCTGCGCACCGTCATGATGCCCTATCGCTATACCTCGAAGGACTCGCTGAAGGACGCCGAGGATTGCGCCCGCGCGCTCGGCTGCCGTTACGACATCGTGCCGATCTCCGAGCCGGTCGAAGGTTTCCGGCATGCGCTGACCCAGCTCTTCGAGGGCACTCAGGAAGGTATCACCGAGGAAAACCTGCAGAGCCGTGCGCGCGGCACGATCCTGATGGCGATCTCGAACAAGTTCGGTTCGATGGTCGTCACCACCGGCAACAAGAGTGAGATGTCGGTCGGCTACGCCACCCTCTATGGCGACATGAATGGCGGCTTCAACCCGATCAAGGACCTCTACAAGATGCAGGTCTATGCGCTGGCGCGCTGGCGCAACGCGCATGTGCCGCCGGGGGCGCTCGGCCCATCGGGCGAGGTCATTCCGAAGAACATCATCGATAAGGCGCCGTCGGCGGAGCTGCGCGAAAACCAGACCGACCAGGATTCGCTGCCGCCTTACCCGGTGCTGGACGACATTCTCGAATGCCTGGTCGAGCACGAGA
>NZ_RZSR01001292.1:0-1294 GCF_004023265.1 Mesorhizobium sp. M1A.F.Ca.IN.020.06.1.1 | reverse complement strand
GTGCAGGCGTACACTGCACCGAGAGCCGGTGCATTCCCGGATACCGGCAAGGGAGGTGGGCCATGAACCGCAACGCGTTGCTTCTCGCCTCGCGGCTCCTGCTTGCCGCGCTGTTCGTGCCCTCGGGCTTCCAGGTGCTGACCAACATATCCGGCACGATCGATTACTTCACCGGCCTCGGCCTGCCGCTACCGACCCTGGCGGCCTGGGGCACCGGCCTGTTCGAGCTGATCGCCGGACTTTTGATTCTTGTCGGTTTTCAGACGCGGATCGCGGCGCTGCTGCTTGCCGCCTTCACTATCGTCGCCGGCTTCATCGGCCATTTCGGCCAGGGCGGCGAGGATGCGACCCTCGCCTTCATGCACCGGCAGATGCTGATGAAGGACATTGCCATTGCCGGGGGCTTCCTGGCGCTCGCCATGGCCGGCGCCGGCGCATGGTCGGCCGACGGCCGCCCTTTTGGCGTCGGTGCCGAGATCACCTGATCCGTCACTTGACGGAAATGCTCGGCCCGCCCTCGACCGCCAGCACCAGGCGGCGGTTGGTGATGCGCGCGAGTTGCGCCAGCCGGCCGGCCGGCCGCTCGCCATAGAGGTCGGCAAGCGAGGCCGGCAGCACCAGCGCAAGCGCACCGTTGCCGCGGCTTTCCCATTTCAGCCGCGGCATGACCCCGGGCATCGCCGCCGTCAGCAGGTAGACGACACGCATCATTGCCGCCAGCACGCGGGCGCGCTCGAGCATGCGCGGCGGCGCCAGGGTCTTGATCTCGGCCGCGATCGCATCGTTGAAGATGCCGTCATGGCGATAGGCGTTGGTCAGGGCCAGATAGGCGCGGCCAGGATGGTCGACGCCGATAAAGGACGCATGCGCGATGATGTTGAGCGACTGCCGGCCGCGATATTCGGGATGCGCCCGCCAGCCGATATCGGCAAGCAGGCAGGCGGCGTGGCGGTAGCGCGCCTCATCCACCGTCTCGTCGATGCCGAAGGCCTTGAAAGCCTTGTCCGTCCAGTCGACGAGGTCATGCGCGTGATGGACCGACCGCGAGCGCAGCAGCGCCAGTTCCTCCGCCGCGGAGATCAGCGGATCGGCCTTCTGCTCGGCGGCGTCGAGCAGCGAATAGAGGAAGCCTTCGCGCACGCCCTGCGCCGAGACGACGATCTTCGAGGGCTGCATTGCCGCCATGATTTCCTGCAGCACGACCGCACCGTAAGGCAGCAGCGAGCGGCGGTTCTTGGAGACGCCTTCGATGCCCTTGACCTTTTCGACCTCGCCCTTTGCCACCTGCCTGAGG
>NZ_RZSR01000129.1:0-9161 GCF_004023265.1 Mesorhizobium sp. M1A.F.Ca.IN.020.06.1.1 | reverse complement strand
CGGCTGCCCTGCTCCAAGGCGAAAAATGCGTCAGCCGCCGTTCGCCACCAAGGCGATCGCCGCGCGCAGATCCTCGAGCCCTGAGGCCTTTTCCGACGAAGTCGCGAGCACCGCCGGGAACGCCGCCGGCCGTTTCTTGATCTTGGCCAGCGTCTCCTCGATCAGCTTCGGCACGCCGGCCGCCTTGATCTTATCTGTCTTGGTCAGCACGATCTGGTAGGACACCGCCGCCTTGTCGAGCAGCGACAGCACCTCCTCGTCCTTGGCCTTGATGCCGTGCCGGGCGTCGATCAGCACATAGACGCGCTTCAGCGTGACGCGGCCCTGCAGATACTCGAAGATCAGCTTCGTCCAGGCATCGACCTTATCCTTCGGCGCGCTGGCGTAGCCGTAGCCCGGCATGTCGACCAGCGCCATCGGCGGCAGGTCGGCGCCTTCGCCGGAGAAGCCGTCCGGCACGAAATAGTTCAGCTCCTGCGTCCGTCCGGGCGTGTTGGAGGTGCGCGCCAGCCCCTTCTGGCCGACCAGCGCGTTGATCAGCGACGACTTGCCGACGTTGGAGCGGCCGGCAAACGCGATCTCCGGCGGCCCTTCCGGCGGCAGGAATTTCATCGACGGCACGCCGCGGATGAAGATCCACGCGCGGGTGAACAGCTCCGGACTTATGGCAGTTTCGCTCGTGGTTTTGTCCGGCGCGTTCAAACGGCGGCCTCCAGCTTGGAAATGTCGGCGCCTCGAATGGCGTTGAGGTTGCGGCTGACCTTGTCGACCGGCCAGTTCCACCAGGCCGCTTTCAAAAGCCGTCGCACCGTGAACTCATCGAAGCGCATCTTCACCACCTTGGCCGCATTACCGGCGACGATCGCATAGGGCGGCACGTCGTGCGTGACAACCGATTTCGCGGCGACGATCGCGCCATGGCCGATCTCGATGCCCGGCATGATCACCGCATCCATGCCGATCCACACGTCATTGCCGACGATCGTGTCGCCGCGGATCTCTTTCGACCAGGTCTCGGGGTCAAAACCTTCCTCCCAGCCATGGCCAAAAATATTGAACGGATAGGTGGAGAAGCCGGACATGGCGTGATTGGCGCCGTTCATGATGAAGCGGGCACCCTCGGCGATGGCGCAGAACCTGCCGATGATCAGCCTGTCGCCGATGAAGGGATAGTGGTGCAGCACGCACCTCTCGGCGAATTTGTCCGGGCCGTCGGGATCGTCGTAATAGGTGAAGTCGCCGATCTCGATGTTCGGCGCATTGACCAGCGGCTTCAGGAAGCCGACGCGCGGATGCATCGCAATGGGATGCTTGATGTTGGGGTTGGGTCCGGTCATCGCGGTCAGTCCGTAGTTGGCAGGCACGAGGCGGCGCCCTGGCGACGCTGTCTCCCGATCAAACTACCGTGATCCGGCTGCAGCACCAACCCGCGCTCAGCGGCTGCCGCGACAGATCACGATCGGGTTGGAAAGCGCGCTGTCGAAACCGCTGCCCTGATAGACCTGGACGTTGGAGGCGCCGGGCGGCAGCGTGAAACTGCCGTCGACGACTTTCTGGTCGCCGGCCGAGGTGTGCAGGGCCCAGCTATAGGTGCAGAACTGCGGCGGAGCCTTGGGTTGCACGTGGCTGCAGTTGAGCTGCGCGCCGCCGAGCATTGCCGCGCCGCCGCAGCTCACCGCTTCCTTGGCGGCGGCCGGAAACGCGCATGTCAGGAGGGCAGCCACGGTCGCGATCCTGAGCCGGTTCATCTTCATTTTTCGTGCGTGCCTCTGCCGGCCTTCAGTTGCGCCACGTCGGCGCGACGTTTGCTCCAGGCGGCTTAGCTGGTCTTGCACACCGCGTCCAGCAGGATTATGTGCATGATGATAATAAGCATGCTCACGAAAGCTTGTCTGCCGACTCCGAAGTTCCTCCCATGCCTTCCTCGCTCACCAGCAGCTTCGTCCTGCACGACGTCGCGCGCCTGCCCGGAAAACGCTTCGAGCAGCGCTCGCGCCGCTCGAGCCTGACTCGCGGGCATTGGCAGGTGCGGCCCTATCTGTCTCGACAGCAAGGCATTCACCTTTCCGCGGACGCGCGGCAGGAGCTGCAAACACTTTGTCTGATCAAATCCAATCTGCTCGAGGCCTGCGCCCAGCCGGCTGTCGACCGGGAGAAAGTCCATGTCTGAACCAGCCTCACCACGCAAACCCGCCGACGGCGACAATGCCGGCGACAGAAGCAGCGACCAGGTCATTCGCCTGGACAGCCAGCGCGAGCAAAGGCGTGCCGCCAATCCGGGGATCGAAAACGATGAGCTGGAAGCCCCTGTCGCGCCGGAACCTGCTGCGCTCGAAGCACCCTCGGCCCAGCCGAAGCCGGCCGCCGTCACGATAACTTCGCCGGCCCGGGCCAAGCCGCGGCGCAGCTTAACCCGGTCTGTCCTGTTTGCGCTGCTTCCGGTGGCGCTGGCGGTCGGCGGCTATTACTACGTCGTCGGCGGTCAGGTCATGACCACCGACAATGCCTATATCCAGGCGCAGTCGCTCGGCGTCTCCACCGATGTTTCCGGCACCGTGCAGGAGATCGACGTGCATGACAACGAGGCGGTTAAGAAGGGCCAAGTGCTCTTCCGCTTGCGGCCGGCCTCGTTCGAGACGGCGCTGGCCGGCGCTCAGGCGCAGCTCGGCACGGTGCGCAACCAGGTGTTGACCTTGCAGGCGAGCTACCAGCAATCGCTGGCGCAGATCGCCCAGGCCGAGGCCGACATCCCCTATTACGAGTCGGCCTTCCAGCGTCAGCAGGATCTGCTCAAGACCTCAACCGCCTCGAAGGCGACTTTCGACAGCGCCCAGCACGATCTCATCGCCGCCCGGCAGAAAGTCATCGTCGCCAAGGCGCAGGCGCAGGCAGCGCTCGCCCAGCTCGGCGGCGACGCCGACCAGCCGGTCGAGAAGAACCCCTTCTACCTGCAGGCCCAATCGGCGCTGGATGATGCCCAGCGCAATCTCGGCGATTCCGTCGTCAAGGCGCCGTTCGACGGCGTCGTTACCAATGTCGATGCGCTGCAGGTCGGCAAGTACCTTCCCGCCTCGCAGCCGGCCTTCAGCCTGGTCTCGTCGACCGACATCTGGATCGCCGCCGAGCCGAAGGAAACCGAGCTCACTTATGTCCGGCCGGGGCAAAAGGCGACGATCAGCATCGATGGCTATCCGGGCGAGGTCTGGCATGGCGAGGTCGGCAGCATCAGCCCGGCCTCGTCCTCGAGCTTCTCGCTGCTTCCGGCGCAGAACACCAGCGGCAACTGGGTCAAGGTCGTGCAGCGCATTCCGATGCGGGTGACGATCGACGACCCGCAAGGCAAGCCGCCGCTGCGCGGGGGCATGAGCGCGGTTGTCAGCATAGACACCGGCCATGCCCGCGGCCTGCCCGATTTCGTGACCGACCTCTTCAAGCGGTTTGAGCAAAAGTCATGAGCACCGTCGCCACGGGCACGCCTGCGGTCGCCAATCGCGGAGCCATCACCGCCTGCGTCATCCTGGCGGTCATCATGCAGGCGCTGGACACCACCATTGCCAATGTGGCGCTGCCCTATATCCAGGGCAGCGTGTCGGCGAGCGCCGACCAGATCAACTGGGTGCTCACTTCCTATATCGTCGCCGCGGCGGTGATGACGCCGCCTTCGGGCTATCTTGCCAACCGCTTCGGCCGCAAGCGCATCCTGCTGGTCGCCATCACCGGCTTCGTCGTCGCCTCGGTGCTGTGCGGCTTTGCCCAGTCGCTGCCGCAGATCGTCGGCTTTCGGCTGCTTCAAGGCCTGTTCGGCGCCGCCCTTGTACCGCTGTCCCAGAGTATCCTGCTGGACATCTACAGCGTCGAGGAGCGCGGTTCGGCCATGGCGCTGTTCGGCGTCTCGGTGATGGTCGGCCCGGTGCTTGGGCCCGTCATCGGCGGCTGGCTGACCGAGAATGTTTCCTGGCGCTGGGTCTTCTACATCAACGTGCCGATCGGCGTGCTGGCTTTCGCCGGCGTCTCGATGTTCGTGCAGGAGACCAAGCTCGACCTCAAGGCCCGGCTCGACTGGTTGGGTTTCGGCATGCTCAGCCTCGCCATCGCTTCGCTGCAGATGTTCCTTGACCGCGGCGAGCAGCTCAACTGGTTCTCCTCGTCCGAGATCATCGTCGAGGCGCTGGTCTGCGCGTCGGCCTTCTATATCTTCATCGTCCACACCTTCACCGCCCGCGACACCTTCGTGAACCCGCGGCTGTTCCTCGACCGGAATTTCGCGGTCGGCATGGTGTTCATCTTCATCATCGGCATCACCTATCTCGCCTCCCTGGCGCTGATGACGCCCTACCTGCAAACGCTGATGGGCTATCCCGTGGTGACCGCCGGCATCGTCATGGGACCGCGCGGCCTAGGCACCATGGCCTGCATGTTCCTTGTCGGCCGGCTGGTCGGCAAGGTCGACACGCGCTGGCTGCTGTTCACGGGGCTCGCGGTCACCGCCTGGGCGATGTACGACATGACCGGCTGGACCCCGGACGTTTCGCAATGGACGATCATCCGCACCGGCTTCATCCAGGGCGCCGGCTTAGGCTTCCTGTTCGTGCCGCTCACCACCATCACCTTCGCCACGCTGGCGCCGGAACGGCGCGCTGAAGGGACGGGCCTCTACAATCTGTCGCGCAACATCGGCTCCAGCGTCGGCATCTCGGTCGTCACCGCGCTTCTGACGCAGAACCAGCAGATCAACCATGCCAACATCGCCGACTATGTGACGCCCTATAGTCCGGCGTTCGGCGATCCGGCGATCGCGCAGGCGCTGAGCCCTTACACCGCCGCCGGCCGCGCCGCGCTCGACGGGCTGGTCACGCTGCAGGCAACGATCATCAGCTATGTCGACGACTTCGAGCTGATGATGTTGCTCTCGCTCGCCGCCATCCCGCTTGTGCTTCTGCTGCGCAAGCCTGGCACACCGGCCAAGGTCGACCACAGCGCCGTCATGGAGTGAGCTGGTGCATGTCGCCCAAAAGCGTGGAGCGGTTTTGGGAAAACGACACTGCATTACAACGTCCCTAAAGCGCGTCGCGCTTTAGGAGGAAAAACCGGGGTCCCCCCGCGGGACCCCGGCCTGCCGGACGGCCTTCCCAACACCGGCGTCGCTGCGCCGGAAGCCGTCGCGGCTTTTGGGGAGGACCGGGGAAGCTACGAGGCAGGCCATGCCGCAGTTTCGCGGGGGCAGGCCAAATTCCGAAAGACGGCTGCGCGAAGTTCTGTCCGGAGCGCCATAGGGCAAGCCGCCAACGAAAAAACCCCGGTCATGCCGGGGTTTTTGGTGTTAGGGCCGGGGTGCCATCTATTCCGCCGGCGATGGTTTCTTGCGGAACATCGCCGCCAGATTGTCCCACAACTCGATCTTGGCGCCCTGGCGCTTCATGATCACGCCCTGCTGCAGGATCGAGAGCAGGTTGTTCCAGGCCCAGTAGATGACGAGGCCGGCCGGGAAGGAACCCATCATGAAGGTGAAGAGGACCGGCATCCAGGTGAACACCGCGGCCTGCGTCGGGTCCGGCGGCGTCGGGTTCATGCGCATCTGCAGGAACATGGTGATGCCCATCACGACCGCCCAGGCGCCCATATGCGGGAGGAAGGCCGGCGGCGCGAAGGGCAGCAGGCCGAACAGGTTGAACACCGAGGTCGGATCGGGCGCCGCGAGGTCGTGGATCCAGCCGAAGAACGGCGCGTGCCGCATCTCGATGGTGATGTAGAGCACCTTGTAGAGCGAGAAGAAGACCGGGATCTGCAGCGCCACCGGCCAGCAGCCGGCCAACGGATTGATCTTTTCCGTCTTGTAGAGCTCCATCATCGCCTGCTGCTGCTTCATCTTGTCGTCCGCGTATTTCTCGCGGATTTCCAGCATCTTCGGCTGCACCTTCTTCATGTTCGCCATCGACGCGTAGGACTTGTTGGCCAGCGGGAAGAAGATGGCCTTGACGATGACGGTCGTGGCCAGGATCGCTAGGCCGAAATTGCCGAAGAATTTGTACAGCGTGTCGATCAGCCAGAACATCGGCTTGGTGATGAAATAGAACCAGCCCCAGTCGATCAGCAGATTGAACTGGCGAATATGGCGGTCAGCCTCATAGGCGTTGATCTTGGCGACTTCCTTGGCGCCGGCGAACACTTCGGTTTCGATGGTTGCGGACTGGCCGGCCTCGATGTTGATCGGATCAGTGAGGAAGTCGGATTGGTAGCGATGGCGCCCGTCCTCGAAATAGCCGTAGCGCGGCTGGAAGGGCTGCTTTTCGGTCGGCACCATGGTGACGGCCCAGTACTTGTCGGTGATGCCGAGCCAGCCGTCGGTCGACTTGCCTGGCTTGACTTCCTTGTCCTTCTCGATGGCGGCGTATTTGTATTCCGTCAGCCCCTCGGTGCCAGTAACCCCGATCAGGCCTTCATGCAGCACATAAGTGCTGGCGACCGCCGGCTTGTCGTAGCGCGTGACGCGACCGTAGTTGAACAGGCTGACGGCAGCGCTTCCCGAATTCTGCACGGTGTCCGAAACGGTGAACATATAATCGTTGTCGACCGAAATGGTGCGCTTGAAGGTCAGGCCCTTGTCGTTGGTGTAGGTCAGCGTCACCGGCGTCGACGGGGTCAGCGTCGGATTGCCCTCAACGCTCCACACCGTGTCGGAACTCGGCACCGCGCCGGTCTTGTCGGTGCCGACGAACCCGATCTCGGCGAAATAGCCGGTCGGTAGCGCCTGCGGATTGAGGAGTTGGATCTCGGGCGAATTCTTGTCGACCGTCTCGGTGTAGTGCTTGAGCTCGAGGTCGTCCAGGCGAGCGCCGGTGAGATTGATCGAGCCCTCGAGGCTCGGCGTGTCGATCTTGATGCGCTTGGTCGCGGCAACAGCCTGGTCACGGCTCTCTACAGTGACTGTCTCGCCGCCAGGTGCGGTCGGGATGGCGCCCGGAGCCGGCGCCGGCGTCCCGGCCGCGCCCGGATTGGTCCCCTGCGCTTCCTTCTTCTGCGCCTCGACGCGCTGCTGCTCGATGCGGGCCTGCTCGCGTTGCTGCTCCATCTTGGGGTTCATGTAGAACACCTGCCAGAGCGTCAGGATCAGCACCGACAGCGCGATGGTGATGAAGAAATTGCGGTTGTTTTCCATCGAAAGCCCTTGGCCTATCGTGTTCCGCGCAGCCGGCGGGAAAGCTCGGCCTTCAACTGGCCGAACGGAATGGCAAGCACGTCTTCGCGCCCGACGATGACATAGTCACTGCCGGGCGCCATGTCATCGGCGGCATGCGTTCGCACGGCTTCTCTCAGCCGCCGCCGGACGCGGTTGCGCACCACGGCGTTGCCGACCTTCTTGGTCACGGTGTAGCCGACGCGTGGCGCACAATCGTCGCCCCGGTCGAGAACCTCGACCAGAAAAAGCCGCCCGCGGCGCTTCTCGCCGCCGCGCACAGCCATGAAATCCGCGCGTTTCAGAAGCCGCCCGGGAGTTTTCCCCTTTGGCTTGCCGATTGCGGGCAACGATCTCGTCTTTCGTTCAGGCGCTGAGCCGCTTGCGGCCGCGGTTGCGGCGGGCTGCGACGACGCCGCGGCCACCCTTGGTGGCCATGCGGGCACGGAAACCGTGCCGGCGCTTGCGGACGAGTTTGGACGGTTGGTAGGTACGCTTCATTTGTTTTAATACCGCGGCGTGCGGCCCTTCTTGATTCTGTCACACTGTAACAGGAGCTTTGCCGGGCCGGTTATAGGCGCGATCGAAACCGCGCCGGGACGGAAGGCCCGAGCGTGAGCGGGCTTATAGGAAGAAGGATTTTGGAAGTCAATCCAGCCCGCCCAAAGGCATTTTTTCACTGGCTGGCGGCGAAATTGGCAAAAAAGCCGCAAATCGCATAATCTTGCTCGATCAAGCCTTCGTGAAAACCGCGTCATGACAAGTGAAGTCCTGTCAACGGATGAAAAGCCACGCCCCGCGGCGGCAAGCTCGCCGCGCCGGGTGCCGCTGTCGCGCGGTCTGTCGACCAAGCTTCTGCTTCTCACCATCGTCTTCGTGCTGCTCGCCGAAATCCTGATCTTCCTGCCCTGGATCGCCAGCTACCGGGTGAACTGGCTGAAGGAGCGGCTGAGCACCTCCGCCGCCGTGTCGATCGTGTTGCTGCAGGGCGAGCCCAACTCCCTGTCGCACACCGCCCAGAACGACGTGCTGATGGCGATCGGCGCCAAGGCGATCGCGGTGCGCGACGGCGGCGTCTCGCGGCTGCTGGTCGTGGCCGACATGCCGCCGAAGGTCGACGAGCATATCGACATTGCCAATGTCGGTCTGGTCAACGGCATGACCGGCGCGCTGGAAACGCTGTTCGCCGGCGGAAACCGGATGCTGCGCGTCTTCGGCCCGGTCGGCGACAGCGACAAGGAATTCGAGCTGATCATGCCGGACTACAGTCTGCGCAACGCCATGCTCAGATATTCGCGTAACGTCGCCGTCGTCTCGCTGCTGATCTCGCTGTTCACCGCCATGCTTGTCTATGCGGCGATCGATCTGATCATGATCGGCCCGATCCGCACCATGACGCGCTCGATCCTGTCCTTCTCCGAGGCGCCGGACGATCCCGGCCGCATAATTTGCCCGACGGAGCGTGCCGACGAGATCGGCGTCGCCGAGCGCGAGTTGTCGCAGATGCAGGATCGGCTGCAAAAAATGCTCGCCGAGCAGAAGCACCTCGCCAATCTCGGGCTTGCCGTGTCCAAGATCAACCACGACATGCGCAACATCCTGGCTTCCGCGCAGCTTATGTCGGACCGGTTGCGCCAGGTGAAGGATCCGACCGTGCAGTCCTTCGCGCCGAAGCTCCTGCGCGCGCTCGACCGCGCCGTCGCCTATTCGGAGGGCGTGCTTGCCTATGGCCGCACACAGGAGCCGGCGCCGTCGCGCCGCCGCTTGCGGCTGCGCCAGCTGGTCGACGACGTGCACGGCCTGCTCGATATCGAGGAGGGCATCGAATTCATCAATGCCGTCGAGCTCACCTTCGAAGTCGACGCCGATTCCGACCAGCTCTTCCGCGTGCTCACCAATCTGTGCCGCAACTCGGTGCAGGCAATGGCGGCCGACACCGAGAGCGCGGTGGTGCGTCGGCTCGCCGTCTCGGCCGAGCGCTTGGGCA
>NZ_RZSR01001291.1:0-1295 GCF_004023265.1 Mesorhizobium sp. M1A.F.Ca.IN.020.06.1.1 | reverse complement strand
GTATGAGGACGAGCCATGAATCACGACGCCTACGACAACAGCTACATTGCCGGCATTCTGAACTCGGTGAAGACCATTGCCATGGTCGGCGCCTCGCCCAACGACGTGCGGCCGAGCTATTTCGTGCTGAAATATCTGCTGGCCAAGGGTTTTTCGGTGTTGCCGATCAATCCCGGTCATGCGGGAAAGCAGATCCTTGGACAGACGGTCTATGCCAGCCTGGCCGACCTGCCGCACCCGGTCGACATGATTGACATTTTTCGCGGCTCGGCCGCTGTCCCTGGCATCGTCGAGCAGGTACTGAAGCTCGATCCGCTGCCGAAGGTCGTTTGGATGCAGCTAGGTGTTCGCCATGACCAGGCCGCCGCGCGCGCCGAGGCAGCCGGCATCAAGGTGGTCATGAACCGCTGTCCCAAGATCGAATATGGCAAGCTGTCGGGCGAGATCGGCTGGACCGGCGTCAACTCCGGCGTGCTATCGTCGAAGAAGCCATTGATGCGCAAGGGTTTCCAGAGTTTTGGCGTGCGCCAGAAATAGACGGACAACCAGGCGCGCAAAACTATTCCGGGAAGAAATGGATTTTCCCGGGCGTTCGCCGCAGATCGCACGCCGAAAGGTATTTTGTTCTTTGCATTCACGACCGCGCTTGGCCAAGAATGCCCGGCGATTTTCGCAAGTTTGAGAGGGAGGCTTCGATGACCCGTACGCCCGGTTTCAACACGCTCGCCGTCCATGCCGGCGCCAAGCCGGACCCGGCGACCGGCGCGCGCGCCACGCCGATCTATCAGACCACCTCCTATGTCTTCGATGACGCCGACCACGCCGCCTCGCTGTTCGGGCTGAAGGCCTTCGGCAACATCTATACCCGCATCATGAACCCCACGCAGGCGGTTCTCGAGGAGCGTCTCGCCGCGCTCGAAGGTGGCACTGCCGCGCTGGCCGTCGCCTCCGGCCACGCCGCCCAGGTCATCGTCTTCCACAATCTGATGCGGCCGGGTGACAATTTCGTATCTGCCACAAAGCTTTATGGCGGCTCCATCAACCAATTCGGCCACGCCTTCAAGAATTATGGCTGGGAGGTCCGCTGGGCCGATACCAACGATCCATCGACCTTTGAGAGCCAAATCGACGACAACACCAGGGCGATCTTCATCGAAAGCCTCGCCAATCCGGGCGGCATCTTCGTCGACATCGAGAAGATCGGCGACATCGCTCGCAGGCACGGCCTGCCGCTGATCGTCGACAACACGCTGGCCTCGCCCTATCTCGTGCGGCCGATCGAGCATGGCGCCGAC
>NZ_RZSR01001290.1:0-1296 GCF_004023265.1 Mesorhizobium sp. M1A.F.Ca.IN.020.06.1.1 | reverse complement strand
GGGGGAGATGGTCGGAAGACCAGAGGGGGTCGCAGCGCCTTACGCGGTCCGCCACGAACACGACGCTGACGATTTACGGGAGACGACCCCCTCTGTCGCCTTCGGCGACATCTCCCCCTCAAGGGAGGAAATCAAGGCGCATAAATCGGGTGGCGCCCGCGCACGCCCCATGCGAAGCCAGCCTGGCCAAGGAGGGACGCACCCATGCTCACGCTCTACGATTATCTGCCCTCGCAAAATGCCTGGAAGGTTCGTGTCCTGCTTGGCCTGCTCGGCATCGCTTATGAAACCCGCATTGTCTCGATCTTCGAGGGCGAGAGCCGTACGGAGGCCTTCCTGAAGCTCAATCCGGCCGGCGCCGTTCCCGTGCTCGCCGTGGAGAATGGGGCGGCGATCGCCGAATCCAACGCCATCCTCGCTTGCGTCGCGGAGGGGACGCCCTACCTGCCGGCGGACCGGCTCGCGCGCGCCAAGGCCATGCAGTGGCTGTTCTTCGAGCAGTACTATGTCGAGCCGGTCATCGGCTCGCTGCGCTTCTGGTCTCTGACCGGGCGGCTGGAGCGCAATCAGGCGATGGTGGCCGGCAAGCGTGAGGCGGGCGCCCGCGCGCTTGGCGCTCTCGAGCGCAGCCTGCAGGACACCCCGTTCCTTGTCGGCGGCTCGCTCACCATCGCCGACATCGCCGTCTATGCCTACGGCCATCGCGCCGAGGATTGCGGCTTTTCGCTTGCCGACTATCCGGCGGTCAGCGCCTGGATCGATCGGGTGAGCGGGACGATCGGCTCAGGCTATCCCGTGCATCCCTACAGCATCGACCCGCATTCGGGCGGTTGATGGGCACGAAACGGGGTGCCGCTTGTCAGGCGCTGCCCCGGAATGATGTAGGGTGTTTCAAAAGTATTCATTAGCCATTTGAACTTACCGTCTCGTATTGTTTGTTTGCTATTGCCTGGTCGAAATTGGCGGAGCGCAATAGCGTGCAGGAAGACGACGCGAAGTCATCGGAACAATGGCGGAAGATTGCCCGCTATGCGGTGAGCTGCCCCAGCCCGCACAACACGCAGCCTTTCCGGCTCCGTATCCTAAGCGATCGCGAGGCGGAGATCGTGTTCCTGCCGCGGCGTGGACTTTATGTGGCCGACCCGGAGGGCCGCTTCACTTGGCTCACCGCTGGCATCTTTGCCGAGATATGTTCAATCGCAGCGCATGGCCTGGGCTTCGAGCTCGACTGCGCAACCGACTTCTCTCCGATGTACAAGGGTGGCGACACCCAGACGCCCCAGGTCATATCGAGGC
>NZ_RZSR01001289.1:0-1298 GCF_004023265.1 Mesorhizobium sp. M1A.F.Ca.IN.020.06.1.1 | reverse complement strand
CGCCTGGTGGTGGTCGGAGCGGTGCATATCAGCCAGGCGCTGGCGCCGATGGCCAGGATCGCCGGCTATCCGGTCGAGATCATCGATCCGCGCACCGCCTTCGCCACGCCGGAGCGCTTCCACGATGTGGCGCTGCATGCCGAATGGCCGGAAGATGTGCTGAAGCGCAAGCCGCTCGACAGCTACACCGCGCTAGCCGCCGTCACCCACGATCCGAAAATCGACGATTTCGCGCTGAAGGCGGCGCTCGACGCCAGGTGCTTCTATGTTGGGGCGCTTGGCAGCAGGAAGACTCACGCCAAGCGGGTCGAGCGTCTGCTGGCGCTCGGCGCCAGCGCCGACCAGATCGCCCGCATCCATGCACCGATCGGGCTGGACATCGGCGCCGCGAGCCCGGCCGAGATCGCCGTCGCGGTGCTGGCACAGACCATCCACGCCTTCCGCTCGCGCGGCCTGGAAAGCAAAGGCGCGGTGGCGTGAAGTTCGGCCCGATCGCGATCGATGAGGCCGAAGGCGCGGTGCTGGCGCATGCGACCACTGCCGGCGAGCGGCGATTCCGCAAGGCGCATCGGCTGAACGGCGAGGACGTTGCTGCGCTGAAGGCGGCCGGCATCAGCGAAGTCGTCGTGGCCGTTCTGGCTCCCGATGACCTCGGCGAGGATGCCGCAGCCGAAAAGATCGCGTTGAGCATGTCCCATCGCAACGTGGAGACGAAGTCCGCTGCAACGGGACGCGTGAACTTGCATGCCGAAGCCGCAGGCGTCTTCACCGTCGACGCCAAGATGATCGACGCCATCAATGCCATCGACCCGGCGATCACCATCGCTACCCTGGCGCAGCACGCGCCTGTCGAGGCGGGCCAGATGGTGGCGACGGTGAAGATCATTCCGTTTGCCGTCGCTGCGAGCCTAGTCGATGCGGTGGCCAGGATTTGCGCCGGCGGCGAAATCTGCGCCGTCAACGCCTATCGCCCGGTCAATGTCGGCGTGATCCAGACGACGCTGCCCGGCTTGAAGCCGAGCGTGCTCGACAAGACGCTGCGGGTCACCGAGGCGCGGCTGGCGCGCTCCGGCGGCCGGCTGAAGGCGGAGCGGCGCACGCCGCATGACGTGACGCTTGTTGCGGAAGCAGCAAGCGCGCTGGCGCGCGACAACGACATGGTGGTGATCTTCGGCGCCTCGGCGCTGGCCGATTTCGCCGATGTCATCCCTGCCGCGATCGAGAAGGCGGGCGGCAAAGTCATTCGAGCCGGCATGCCGGTCGATCCCGGCAATCTGCTGGTGCTCGGAACGCTCGAC
>NZ_RZSR01001288.1:0-1301 GCF_004023265.1 Mesorhizobium sp. M1A.F.Ca.IN.020.06.1.1 | reverse complement strand
GCCCAAGCCCTCCGCTGGAGAGCACACAGTCACCTCGCGCGCCGTTAGTACCGGAGGGCAGGTCCAACCCGCAATGGACGATCCCGTCATCGCCAAGAAGCACACTTACTGGGAAAGCAACGGTCAGGTGACGCGACGCATTGCCATTCACTGATCGGCGGAAGCCCATCAAACCTCTGACATCGATGTGACCCCATGCTTTTGGCATGGGGTCATGACGTCGATCGGGTGGCGACCCACGCGGGAGAACGCCTCTGCCGGCGGGTTGAGCCGCCTTATGGCATCATCCTGGCCTGATGGGCGCTCATCGGAGCCATGTTCAGGTTGAGATGGGCCATGATCCAGACCGAGCCGATCACGACCAGCGCGACGATCAGCACGCCGAAGGCGAGCGCGAGCACGTTGTTGGTGTTGTCGGGCCCGGTGGTCAGGTGCAGGAAGAAGACCAGATGCACGCCCATCTGCGCGATCGCCAGCACCACGAGGGCCGAGATCACCGCCGGCTGGTAGATCAGGCCGGTCTGCGCGGCGAGGAAAGAGGCGATGGTCAGCAGGATCGCGAGGCCGAAGCCGAGCAGGTAGCCCGACAGCCCTCCCGCCAGTTCGTGCTCGGTGATGCGCTCCTCGCCCGGCGCCGAATCGCGGCGGTCGAGTTCCTCGTCGGTCCGGCTGTCGATGTCGCTCATGGCGACGCTCCCAAGAGATAGACCAGGGTGAAGATGGCGACCCAGATAATGTCGAGGGCGTGCCAGAACAGGCCGAAGCAGTGGAGCCGGCGCAGTATCTCCGGCCGGAAGCCCTTCACCCAGAGCTGCGCCATCATGGTGCCGAGCCAGAGCAGGCCGAGCCCGACATGGGTGCCGTGGCAGCCGACAAGGGCGAAGAAGGCTGACAGGAAGGCGCTGCGCGAAGGGCCTGCCTGCTCGCTCGCCATCACCGCGAATTCCTGCACCTCCAGGAACAGGAAGGCAGCGCCGAGCAGGCCGGTGACCAGAAGCCAGAACTGGGTGGCGGCCATCGACCGGCGCTGCGTCGCGAGCGTCGCCAGCCCCCCGGTGAAGCTCGATGTGAGCAGAAGCCCCGTTTGCGCCGCAACGCGCGGCAGCTCGAACAGCTCCTTGCCGGATGGCCCGCCGGCGGTCGCCGTCGACAGGACCGCATAAGCGGCGAAGAAAGCCGAGAACATGATGATGTCGGACAAGAGGAAGATCCAGAACCCGTAGGCCACCGTGACGAACTTCGAGGCCGGGCCGCCCTGGCCGTGGCCGGTCGCCGAGAGCAGGCCATGGCCGTGTCCCGCA
>NZ_RZSR01001287.1:0-1303 GCF_004023265.1 Mesorhizobium sp. M1A.F.Ca.IN.020.06.1.1 | reverse complement strand
AGATGAAGAAGAAGGTCGGCAGCGCGCCGGACATCTGAGCAGCAAGCGGCTCTTCATGGAATTGCTTCACAAAAACCCTATGAATCGCCCGGCGAAAAGCACGCAGGTCCACAGACCGAGCGAAATCACGGCCAGGACGGCCGCGATGCCCCCGGCCGACTCGGCCACCCCGCTCGTGCGGGTCAAGCGCGTGAAGGCGAGGAAATTGGCCCCCGCTAGCAGGATCAGCGTTATCTTGGCAAGGAAGATCGGCATCGCCGCATAGGTGCCCGCCTTTACCGAAAACAGCAGCGCCCCGGTGATGATCGCGCCGCCAAACGCCCCAAGGGCTACGCGGCGCAGCAGCGCGACGAACGGCGCGTGGGGCAGCGAGCGGAAGGCGCCAAGGACGCTGAAATCCATGAGGCCGACGCTGGTGAGCAGCGCGCCGACCGCCATGATGTGCAGCGCGTTGACGATCGGATAAGCGACGAAGGAGGCTTTCAGCCCCCGCACCAAGGCAAGCTGCTCGATGCCGGCCAGAAACTCCGCCATCTAGGCAGGCGGCAGGCGGTCGGGATAGACGTCGTAGCGCTTGCCGCCGACGATGATGCGCACCGCCTTCATGCGCTTTTCCGCCTCCTCGCGCGAGCGATGGCCGATCGCGGTCACCGCGTCGCCGACCTTGGCGACCTCCTCGGTGAAGCCGGCGGCGATGGTGCGGGCCGGCGGCGCCATCTCCACCCGCCACACCTCCCCCTTCGCATCGACGTCCAGCGTCGCATGCGGATTGCCGATATAGATCGCCGCGATCTTGCCCTTGAGCTCGAAGAAGTCGTCCTGCGTCCACGACCAGCCGTGATGGGCATAGGCGGCAGTGCCAAACATCAACGCCGCCGCCAGCACGACGCCCTGCATGGGGTTCAACGGTAACTGCATCGCCCGTCTCCTCCACTCCTCCTGCCAGGGTGGAAAGTAGGCGACGGCACGGCCAGGTCAAATCACATCGGAGCGTAAGCCCGGCATGGCACGAATTTAGGGTCCGCGGCGTCCACAGCACGATCAGGCCTTGCTACAGGCCTTCATGCTCCCCATTTTCGCTTCTCCAGGCCGCTCTTCGCATGCATCGGAGGCGGTCGAACTCACGTCTGAGCGAGGCAAACCATGAGCAGCATGAGGGACCGTCAGGAAGGCTTCGAAAAGAAATTCGCAATGGACGAGGAGACGAAGTTCAAGGCCGTGGCGCGCCGGAACAAGCTGCTCGGCCTGTGGGCCGCCGAGAAGCTCGACAAGTCCGGCGTGGATGCCGACGCCTATGCGAAAG
>NZ_RZSR01001286.1:0-1305 GCF_004023265.1 Mesorhizobium sp. M1A.F.Ca.IN.020.06.1.1 | reverse complement strand
GGAGACCCTGGATCCCTCGCTCGTAGGGGCCGCCGCGATGCCGCCGACGAGTGCAGGGTGCTGGTCGAGCCGACAGCCAACGGCCAGGCGCTGCGGTCGAACATGAAGGATGTGCAGGCGGCGCTTGCCTGCAGCATGCGCCGGAACGCGCCGAGCTGAAAGCCCTGCATGGCACGCTGACCCGGCTGGTCGTCAGGTTGCGCGAAGCGGTTGCGGATTGCGCGGAATCAGTCCGTCGCAGGCTGGATTCGGGAAGCGTGCCGATCAGAGCATGGGAATCCGCTTTGGCGCTCATCGGTGCAGCGGATCGGCTTGCAAGGCGCTTGCGGAAAGCTAAAGTCGGCGCCGGTTTTTCTCTTGGGGCGAGCGTAGCGCCGCCAGTCACGTTCGGGAGTTCGTCATGATCAAGTCGAAACTGCTGCTGGCCGGCCTATTGGCCTGCCTTCTCGCGCCCGCTGCGGCGCTCGCCGACACGCTGCCCGATCTCGGCGGCAGAAAGGTCGTGGTGGTGACCGAAAACGCTTACCCGCCGCTGCAGTTCATCGACAAGAAGACCGGCAAGCAGATCGGCTGGGAATATGACGCGATGGATGAGATCGCCAAGCGGCTGAATTTCAAGGTTGAGTACCAGAACACCTCCTGGGACGCGATGATCCAGGCCGTTTGCGACAACCAGTACAATATCGGCATGACCGGCATCACCATCAAGGACGAGCGCAAGGCGAAGGTCGACTTCTCGGACCCTTACATGCGATCGGAACAGTTCATGCTGGTGCGCGGCGACGAGAGCCGCTTCACCGACGCCAAGAGCTTTGCCGCCTTCAAGGACGGGCTGATCGGCGCGCAAGCCGGCACGACGCCCTTCTACACCGCCGTCTACAGCGTGCTCGACGGCAATGAGCAGAACCCGCGCATAAAATTGTTCGAGACCTTCGGCGCCAGCGTGCAGGCGCTGAAGTCCGGCGATGTCGACGTGGTGCTGACCGACGGCACCGCCGGCAAGGGCTATGTCGACGCCTCCGAGGGCAAGCTGAAGCTGATCGGCGGGCCGCTCGGCAGTGAGGATTTCGGCTTCATCTTCCCCAAGGGCTCCGACCTGGTGAAGCCGGTCAACGCCGCGATCGCCGCGCTCAAGGCCGATGGCACGCTCGATGCGCTGAACAAGAAGTGGTTCCTCGACTACAAGATGGGGCAGTAGGCTCCTTTGCTGCGAATGATCGGCGACGGCGGCGGGCGGAAAACCGCGAAAGTCTCATTCCTTCCCACCCCCCTCTGTCCTACCGGACATCTCCCCCGCAAGGGGGG
>NZ_RZSR01001285.1:0-1306 GCF_004023265.1 Mesorhizobium sp. M1A.F.Ca.IN.020.06.1.1 | reverse complement strand
GCCCTGCTCGGTCGGCCGGTCGGCGGTCAGATAAAGTTGGAACTCGTTCATTCGCTCCTGGTCGTAGAGGATCGAGCCTTTCGAGCCGAAGATCTGGAGGGCGATACGGCCCTTGCGGCCCCAGGCCGAGCGGTTGACCAGCAGCGTACCGGCGACACCGTTCTCCAGATGCATCAGAACACTGGCGATATCGTAGGTCTCGACCGCACGGCGGCCGCCGGAGGCGACGCGCCGGTCGGCATAGGGTTTCGCCATGTCGCACATGACGCGAGCGACGCGGCCGAACAGCACTTTGATCAGCGACAGCGGATGCACCGCGAAATCGTCGAGCGCGCCATAACCGGAAGCCGCCTCATGCTTCCAGAAGAACAGCGCCTCGGGATCGGCCATGAAATCCTCGTCCATCTCGATGCGAACGAGATTGACGTCGCCGATGATCTTTTCCTCGAGCAACGCGCCGATATGGCGGATGGCCGGGTTCTGAATGTAGTTGTAGCCGAGCACGGCAGCCTTGCCGGATTTGGTCGCTGCCTTTGCCATCGCCTCGGCCTCGGCAAAACTCGGTGCCATCGGCTTCTCGCACCACAGGTGCTTGCCGGCGTCGAGGATGGCGATCGCCAT
Organism: Mesorhizobium sp. M1A.F.Ca.IN.020.06.1.1; assembly: GCF_004023265.1. Lineage (NCBI taxonomy): Bacteria > Pseudomonadati > Pseudomonadota > Alphaproteobacteria > Hyphomicrobiales > Phyllobacteriaceae > Mesorhizobium > Mesorhizobium sp. M1A.F.Ca.IN.020.06.1.1. The sequence continues at coordinate 685 of NZ_RZSR01001285.1, read as the reverse complement.
TTCCGGATGGAACTGGTTGGGCGTGGTCAGCGACACGACATCGACCTCCGGATCGTTGACGACGGCACGCCAGTCGCCCGAGCCTCGAGTGAAGCCGAACTCGGCCGCTTTGCGCTTTGCAAGCTCGTCATTGACCTCACCCAGATGCACCAGCCTCGCCTTCTCGACATCGGGAAAGACGGTGCCGACCGCGTTCCAGGCAATGGCGTGGCACTTGCCCATGAAGCCCGTGCCGATGAGGCCCACTCCGACCATGTCGATTGTCTCCGCTGAAGGGGAAGAATTCGCATGGATGAATTAATCCATTTCAGCCGAGAATGGAACGTCCAAATCATTTCTTATGGTGTTCTTGCGCGAAACCGCTATGATGAGGCAGGAGAGGGAACACCAGCATGGCCGTGGGCGGAGCGACGATGGACGGACGGGTGCCTCGCGATTTCGAGACCTTGCGCACGACGATCCTGGAGCGGCGCACCAGTCTGCCCAAGCGCATCGCGCAGATCGCCGCCTATGCGCTGGACAATCCCGACGACATCGCCTTCGGCACGGCGGCGAGTATCGCGGCTTCCGCCGGCGTCCAGCCCTCGACGCTGATCCGCTTCGCCCAGCAGCTCGGCTTCGACGGTTTCACCAGCCTGCAGCAGGTGTTTCGCGAGCGGCTGCGCGAACGCAATTCGTCTTATGA
>NZ_RZSR01001284.1:0-1306 GCF_004023265.1 Mesorhizobium sp. M1A.F.Ca.IN.020.06.1.1 | reverse complement strand
CCGCTCGCCCGCCGCTTCGGCGCCACCTTGCTTCTGCGCCTCGACCAGGCGCTCGGCCGGCTCGACGAGGCGGTGTCGCCGCGCCTTCCCGTGGCGCCGCTCTCGGTCGAGCGCCATCTTGCCGAGCCGATCGTGCTCACCGACGACATCGAGCGGCTGGTGAGCCGGCTTGCCGTTGCCTTGAAGGCCGACCTCGAGCGCCGCGGCGAAGGCGCGCGGGCGCTCGCCCTTCTCCTCTTCCGCGTCGACGGCGCCGTCAGCCGCATCGCGGTCGGCACCTCGCGGCCCATGCGCGAGCCGCAGCTGATCCGAAAGCTGTTTCACGAACGGCTGACCGCGCTGGAACAGACCATCGATGCCGGCTTCGGCTTCGACCTCGTGCGGCTGTCGGTGCTTTCGGTCGCCGCCTTCGACATGCTGCAGGCCGACCTTGCCGGCGAGACAAGCGACGATGACGCCGACATCGCTTTATTCGCCGACCGCGTGCGTGCCCGTCTCGGCGAAGCCGCCGTGCTGAAGCCGGTCGTCGTCGATAGCCACCTGCCGGAGCGCGCCGTTACCACGGTTCCTTTCGCGGAGGCGCCGCAAAGGCGCAGGCCGCCGAAGCCCGACCGGACAGCACCGCCGATGACCATCTTCCCGCCGGAGCGGCCGGTACGGCTGTTCCGCTCGCCCGAGCCGATCGAGGTGCCGGCGACCGAGATCCCCGAGGGCCCGCCGATGAATTTCCGCTGGCGGCGCGCGCTTTATCGCGTCGCCCGCGCCGAAGGGCCGGAGCGCATCGCCGCCGAATGGTGGCGGCAGCTGCCCGGTGAGGAAGAGGCGCCGACGCGCGACTATTACCGCATCGAGGACAGCGAAGGGCGCCGCTACTGGCTCTACCGCCAGGGCCTCTACAGCAGCGCCTCGCATGCCGCGCCGCGCTGGTTCATGCACGGCGTCTTCGCATGAACGCGCTGACCGCCATCCCCTATGCCGAGTTCGGCATCCAGTCGAACTTTTCCTTCCTGCGCGGCGCCTCCAAGCCCGAGGAGCTGGTGGTCACGGCGAAATTCCACGGCTTTTCCTCGATCGGCCTTGCCGACCGCAACACGGTCGCCGGCGTCGTGCGGGCTTGGCAGCAGGCCAGGGTCGAGAAGCTGCCCTATCATCCCGGTTGCCGCCTGGTTTTTTGCGACGGCACGCCGGACATTCTGGCTTACCCCCGCGACCGCAAGGGCTGGGGACATCTCTGCCGCATGCTGACGCAGGCCAATCTGCGCGACGAGAACGAGAAGGGCGCGACGCTGCTCGAACTCAACGACCT
>NZ_RZSR01001283.1:0-1307 GCF_004023265.1 Mesorhizobium sp. M1A.F.Ca.IN.020.06.1.1 | reverse complement strand
GCTGTGCATTGCGTAGCGCGCCAGTTCTCGTCCGTCGGCCGGGTTGATGGAAACGATCATGCTCTTCTCCTGTATTCCTGCTCCCGCCTTTCCTCAGCGCAGATCGCCGGCGCTTATCAGGACACCGTCCGCATCCGCATAAAGGTAGGCGCCTGGTACGAAGGTTACGCCACCGAACTGGACAGGGACCCCTGCCCTGCCGGCGCCGTCCTTCACGGACTTCTTGGGCGTTGTCGCCAGGCAGAAAACAGCAACATCCATCGCGTTGATTTCAGCGCTATCCCTGACCGCGCCATTGATGACGATGCCGGCCCAGCCATTGTCCTGAAGGATCGTGGCGATCTGGTCGCCAAGCAGCGCGACCCGGCTGGACGCTCCCCCATCGACGACCATGACCCTGCCACCGCCAGGCTTCTGCAATTCTGCCTTGAGCAGAGCGTTGTCTTCGAAGCATTTGACGGTGGCGATCGGCCCGCAGAAGGCCTTTCTCGTTCCCAGTTTCAGGAAGGCAAGATCGCAGAACTGCACCGCCTCCTCATGAGCTTCGACTAGATCGGCGGTTTTCATGGGGAGCTCCGTTTATCGGCCGCCGAAGGCGGCCTTCAGTTCAGCGACGTTGTCGGCCGACAGAATGCGCGTGGGTGCACCGCGCAGCAGGATCAACAGCTTCGCCGTTTCCTCCAGTTCCTCGGCGGCATAGACAGCAGCGCCAATGTCCTTGCCGCTGACCACAGGCCCGTGGTTGGCCAGCAACACCGCGGCATGGCGGCCACCAAGGTCCCGGATCATGTCGCCCATCCTTTCATCGCCCGGCTTGACATAGGGGAGCAGCTTCACCTCGCCGACGCGCATGACGACGTAAGGGGTCAGCGGTGGGATGCAGTCGTCTGGGTCGATATCGGTCAGGCACGAAAGAGCTGTCGCGAACGTCGAGTGGAGATGGACCACCGCCCCCGTCTGCGGCCTGGTTTCATAAAAGGCTCGATGCAGAAAAATTTCCTTCGAGGGCTTGTCGCCGGAGACGTGGTTGCCGTTGCGGTCAAGCTTGGCCAGCCGCGCCGGATCGAGAAAACCCAGACATGAATTGGTGGGGGTCATCAGGATCCCGTCCTCGACCGCCGCGCTGATATTGCCGGCTGAGCCGACCGAAAAGCCGCGATCGAACAATGCTTTCGAAAGCCGGGCAATATCCTCGCGTATTCTGTTTTCAGTGCTCATCTGCCAGCGAGCCTTTCCAATGCCTTGTCGAAAAAATCGGGAGCCCCGAAATTGCCGGACTTCAGGGCAAGCGCGACGGGTTTGTCCCC
>NZ_RZSR01001282.1:0-1311 GCF_004023265.1 Mesorhizobium sp. M1A.F.Ca.IN.020.06.1.1 | reverse complement strand
CACGGTGACTGCGTCGGCGATGCCCAGCGAAAAGGAGCGGCCGCGCCAGCCACTGGTGGCGACGCCGCGCACGCCGTCTTCGGCGCGGATCGTGATGCGGTCGGCCATGCCGTGCCCGGTGCCGGCGATCGCCAGCGTTATCGTGCCGCCCTTGCCGAGATGAATAGCGCTGTCGCCGCCATTGTTGACGTAGGCGCGCTCGAGCCGGCGTCCGGCGAGAAGCGCGGCCAGAACTTCGTCGGCTACCGAACCCGCAACGGCGGCCATCGGCGTGATGAAGCTTTCCGCGAGCGGTGAGACCGCGGCCTCCATGCGCCGCGCGGTCGGACCTGCAAAAACGCTCGGCGTCAAAGACGCCGGACGGCGCAATTCGGGAAGCTCCTCGACCAGTTCGGTCAGGATCGTCTGGAAGCGCGCGACGGCCTGCACGCAGCCGGCGCGGCGTTCAGCTGCATCGCCAAAGGCCTCGACGATGAGGTCGATCGGCCCGTGATTGAGATGAAGCCGCCTGCCGTCGGCGAGCCAATGCGCCTGCGGGCCGTTCATCAGTCGGCCCCATTGGCCGGGGTGCGGCGCAATTGCGCCAACGGCGGCCAGGGATTGCCGGCCGGCGCGCCGACATTGCTGCGCGGATTAAGGTATTCGCCGCCTTTGGCAAGAATGTCCTCGACGCTGCGGATCTCGTCCTCGTAACCGCCGAGCCGGACGTAGTCGTCGCGGCGCATGGTGAATTCGATCGGCGCGACCAGCGCCGGCGTCGGCACATAACCGAATGCGCCTTCCGGCACGCGGGTGACATCGACCATCAGGGTGATGCCGCCGCCCGGCCAGACATAGACCGGCGCGCCGCCGACCGTGACATAGGTCTTCAGGCCCTGAACCGAGCGGGTGAGATTGACCGGGTTTTCGGTGACGCCGGCGCGCAGCGAGCCGCCCGCGCCGCCGATGAAGAGCACAGTGCACAGGGCCGGCTCGCAATTGTCCTCGATCAGGCCGACGGATTTCTGCAGCCGCTCCGGGAACGGTTTCTCGACCGGTTTCAACTGATCGTCCAGTTCGTAGTAAGCGAACTGTTCGCCCGTGGTCGAGACCATCAGCAGCGACAGGCCGGGGCGAGCACCCTTCTTGGCGTTCCAATCGCCCAGGATCGACAGCGGATCGGAGATCGTCGTGCCGCCCCAGCCGAGACCGGGCTCCGAAACCTTGAAGTAGCGGCCGGGCGTCGAGCGGCGGCCGATGATCTTTATCCCGGTATCCTCCCAGCCCAATACCTTGCCGGCCTGATGTTCCGACACGACGCCGGTGATATGG
>NZ_RZSR01000128.1:0-9165 GCF_004023265.1 Mesorhizobium sp. M1A.F.Ca.IN.020.06.1.1 | reverse complement strand
GCCCTGGCAGGTTCGAGCCTTCGAGCGGCGCCAGGTTCGTCTGCGGCGCCGGCAGGCCGATCAGGGCCGAGGGAATTTCAGACTCGTCGCGGCCGGACAAAAGCTGCGACAGGAACAACCCCGCCAAGCCCAGGAATACCAGCAGCGGAAGCAGCACGAACAGGCGGCGACGGGGCGATGCCGGGGCTCCGGTTTCCGCGCTCACGGCTTCGCCGTCCCGGCCTTGTCGGAGCGCCGCCGCACGCCGGCCGCGTCGAGCGCCGCGAGCTCACGCTTGCGCGCCCGCTGGTCGAGCAGGATCCAGCCGATCAGCCCGACGAGCACGATCGCGCTGATGGCATAGGCGGCGGCGACATAGAGAGCATGCGCGCTCATATCAGCCGCTCCATCTGCGCACCTTCCGCGCCTGCCATGCCAATCCGTTCGACCATGCCTTCCCTTAACTCTGCGGCACATGCCGCGCAATCAGGCGCGGCGCCGCAGTTGAGAAACGCCCCAGCGCCTCAATCCGTCCCGTGCCTCAACGCCAGCGCCGCGGCCAGCGGTCCGACCACGGCAAGAAACAGCGTCAGCGCGGCAAGAATGAGGAAGGGCTGCAGGAACGGCGCGGGATCGGCCACCGCGCCATAGCTCGCCGAGACGCCGAAGATCAGCACCGGAATGGTGAGCGGCAGCACCAGCACGGAGATCAAGAGCCCGCCGCGCGGCAGCGCCACAGCCACAGCCGCTCCGGCGGCGCCGATGAAGGTTATGGCCGGCGTGCCGACAAGAAGCGTAAATGCCGTCGCGCCGATACCGAGCGGCTCCATGTTCATGAACAGGCCGAGCAAAGGTGCCGCGATCACCAGCGGCAGCACGCTGCCCGCCCAATGCGCCAGACACTTGGTCAGCACCGTCAACGCCAGCATGTGACGGTCGCTGTTGAGCACCAGAAGATCGAGCGAGCCGTCCTCCCGATCGGCCTGGAAGAGGCGATCGAGCCCAAGCAGGCAGGCGAGCAGGGCGGCGATCCACAGGATCGCCGGACCGATGCGCGACAACAGGTTGAGGTCGGGCCCGACGCCGAACGGGATCGTGGCAATCACCGCCAGGAAGAAGATGACGCCGATCAGCGCGCCGCCGCCGGCGCGGATGGAGAGGCGGATATCGCGGAGGAAGAGGGCTAGCATGACTTGATATGCCTTCGCCCAGGGGTGCCTCGCGCCGACATCAGTCACCCATCCTCAACGTCTTTGCTCCCTCGAGCCCGAGCGGCAAATGCGTGGCCGCCACGATGATGCCTCCCTCTCGGCAATGCCCTCTCATCAACCCGGCAAACCGCTCCTCCGAAGCCTTGTCCAGCCCTGCGGTGGGTTCGTCGAGCAGCCAGACCGGCCGGCGGCTGACCAGGAGCTTCGCGATCGACGCGCGCCGCCTTTGCCCGGTCGAAAGGTAGCCGAACGGCAGGTGCCCGAGCCCATCCAATCCGACCGTCTCCAGCGCCTGCCCCACGCTCAAACCAGCCTCGCCCTGGAAGGCGCGCCAGAAGCCCAGGTTTTCTTCGACGCTCAATGCCGTCTTCATCGCATTGAGATGGCCGAGATAGTGCGAGGCCGAAGCGACCGATGGAAACTCGTCGCCGCCGCCCTCGACCTTCACCTTGCCTTCGGCCGGCGGCAGCAAGCCGGCGATGACCCGCAAAAGCGTCGATTTGCCGGCGCCGTTCGGCCCGGTGACGACGAGCGCCTCGCCCCTTTCGAGGGCGAATTCGATACCGGAAAAAACCGTCTCGCCGCCGCGCTCGCCGCCCAGATTTTCGGCGATCAGCCGCATCCTTGCCCGTCCCGAAAGCACCGTTTCGCGGCCGCCGCCGCATCGCACAAATTTGCTTTTCGACTGTCTAGAACTATTCCAGAAAATTCTCTATATGCGGTTCATCCGTGCCAGCGGTCGGCGCGGGAACAGAATTAGCGCCGAACCAGCGCACGCGCCGCCTTCAACGGCTCGGGTTGCTCGGGAGCGGACAGCGGAAATGGCCGTACCCGCACCTTTGCGCGTGATTGCATGCCAACGGCGTCCGTTCCCTTTCAGGCTGAACAGACAAGGACGGATCGCCGTGACGAAATCCCTCGATAGTTTCAACTGCCGCCGCACCCTGACCGTGGGTGGCGCGGACTATGTCTATTTCGACCTCGCAGAGGCGGAGAAAAACGGCCTTGGCGGCACTGCCCAGCTGCCCTATTCGATGAAGGTGCTGCTGGAGAACCTGCTGCGCAACGAAGACGGCCGCTCGGTCACCAAGGAAAGCATCCAGGCGGTCGCGGCATGGCTCACCGACAAGGGCACTGCCGGCGTCGAGATCGCCTACCGCCCGGCGCGCGTGCTGATGCAGGATTTCACCGGCGTTCCGGCCGTTGTCGATCTCGCGGCCATGCGCGACGGCATCAGGGCGCTCGGCGGCGATCCGGAAAAGATCAACCCGTTGGTGCCTGTGGATCTCGTCATCGACCACTCCGTCATCGTCGACGAATTTGGCACGCCGATGGCCTTCGCCCGCAATGTCGAGCTCGAATATGAGCGCAACGAGGAGCGCTACAAGTTCCTGAAGTGGGGCCAGCAGGCCTTCCGCAACTTCCGCGTCGTGCCGCCGGGCACCGGCATCTGCCACCAGGTCAATCTCGAATATCTGGGACAGGTGGTGTGGACCAACGCGGAAGAGGGCGAGACCACAGCCTATCCCGACACCTGTGTCGGCACCGATTCGCACACCACCATGATCAACGGCCTGGGCGTGCTCGGCTGGGGCGTCGGCGGCATCGAGGCCGAGGCCGCGATGCTTGGCCAGCCGGTCTCCATGCTTCTGCCGGAGGTGATCGGCTTCCGCCTCACCGGCAGGCTCAAGGAAGGCGTCACCGCCACCGACCTCGTGCTCACCGTCACCCAGATGCTGCGCAAGAAGGGCGTCGTCGGCAAGTTCGTCGAGTTCTTCGGCCCAGGCCTGTCCAACATGACGCTGGCCGACCGCGCCACCATCGGCAACATGGCGCCGGAATATGGCGCCACCTGCGGCTTTTTCCCGGTCGATAGCGAGACCATCCGCTATCTGACAATGTCCGGCCGCGAGGAAAGCCGCATCGCGCTGGTCGAGGCCTATTCCAAGGCGCAGGGCATGTGGCGCGACGCCGGCTCGGCCGATCCGGTCTTTACCGATCTGCTCGAGCTCGATCTCGGCGACGTCGTGCCGTCGATGGCCGGCCCGAAGCGCCCGGAAGGCCGCGTCGCGCTGCAGGATATTCCCGCCGGCTTCGCCAAGGCGATGGAGACCGAGTACAAAAAGGCCGTCGAGATCTCGAAGCGTTACGCCGTCGAAGGCACCGCTCACGATCTCGGCCATGGCGACGTCGTGATCGCCGCCATCACGTCGTGCACCAACACCTCCAACCCAAGCGTCTTGATCGGCGCCGGCCTGTTGGCTCGCAATGCCAACCGGCGCGGCCTGAAGCAGAAGCCGTGGGTGAAGACCTCGCTGGCGCCCGGAAGCCAGGTGGTCGCCGAATATCTCGAGAAATCCGGCCTGCAGAAGGAACTCGACCAGATCGGCTTCAACCTGGTCGGCTTCGGCTGCACCACCTGCATCGGCAATTCCGGCCCACTGCCGGCGCCGATCTCCAAGACCATCAACGACAAAGGCCTGATTGCTGCCGCGGTGTTGTCCGGCAACCGCAACTTCGAAGGCCGGGTTTCTCCGGACGTCCAGGCGAACTATCTCGCCTCGCCGCCGCTGGTGGTGGCGCATGCGCTGGCCGGCACCGTCACCAAGGACCTCACCACCGAGCCGCTCGGCGAGGGCAGCGACGGCAAGCCGGTCTATCTCAAGGACATCTGGCCGACCTCGGCCGAGATCCAGGAGTTCATCGAGAAGAACGTCACGCGCGAGCTTTTCGCCCGCAAATATGCCGACGTCTTCAAGGGCGACGAATATTGGCAGAAGGTGAAGGCGCCGGAAGGCCAGACCTATGCCTGGGACGATCATTCGACCTATGTGCAGAACCCGCCTTATTTCGCCGGCATGGGCCGCGCCTTCGGCAAAGTGGGCGACATCAAGGGCGCGCGCGTGCTTGGTCTCTTCGGCGACAAGATCACCACCGACCACATCTCGCCGGCCGGCTCGATCAAGGCGGCTTCGCCGGCAGGCAAGTACCTCACCGAGCACGGCGTCGGCGTCGCCGACTTCAACCAGTACGGCACGCGGCGCGGCAACCATGAGGTGATGATGCGCGGCACCTTCGCCAACATCCGCATCCGCAACCACATGCTGGGCGAGAACGGCCGCGAAGGCGGCTACACGATCCACTATCCCTCGAAGGAGGAGATGTCGATCTACGACGCCGCCATGGAATACAAGAAGGAAGGCGTGCCGCTGGTCATCTTCGCCGGCGTCGAATATGGCAACGGCTCCTCGCGCGACTGGGCAGCCAAGGGAACCAACCTCCTTGGTGTCCGCGCCGTCATCGCCCAGTCCTTCGAGCGCATCCACCGCTCGAACCTGGTCGGCATGGGGGTCATCCCCTTCGTCTTCGAGGACGGCACCTCATGGGCTTCCCTCAACCTCAAGGGCGACGAGCTGGTCGAGATCGACGGCCTGGATGCCATCAAGCCGCGCCAGAAGATGACGGCCAAGGTCACCTATGGCGACGGCACGCTGAAGAACGTGCCGATCATCTGTCGCATCGATACGCTGGACGAACTCGACTACTTCAAGAACGGCGGCATCCTGCAATACGTGCTGCGCGATTTGGCTGCGTAGCGACAGGGAATAGGGTAGGCATAGGCAGGGGGGAGATACTCCCACTGCCTAGTGCCTACTGACGTTCTAATTAAACTGCGGCAGGCCAAGCATTCTCCGCCCGGCTCAAAGTCCAAGTCCGATTGGCGCGCAATAGAAATCCTCCGGCAGCAGCAAACTTACCCCTTCGCGGCGATGCGGTCCCGAAATCGAACCGGGTCGAAGAATGCAGTGGCCCCTCCTGTCGCCGCCTTACCTGCGGTCGCGGCGACAAAATTTCACCGCAACGTGACTTCCCGTTGACTGTCCGTTCTGCCACATATTTTAGCAACCAGAACAAGGCCGGCGTGACCGGCGGGAATTGGAACGGTCATGGCATTGCGAGGACCATTGCGGCTTACGGCAGTTGCGCTGGTCCTCACGGCGTTGAGCCGCGTGGCCTCGGCAGCCGAGCTTGAGAAAGCCGCGACCGGCAAGCCGCAGACTGAAAAGCCTTTGGGCGTCGTCGAGTTGTTCACCAGCCAGGGCTGCAGCTCCTGTCCGCCGGCCGATGAATTCTTGGCCGAGCTGGCGGCGAAGGAAAATGTCGTCGCGCTCGCATATCACGTCAATTACTGGGACTATCTGGGCTGGCAGGACACGCTGAGCAACAAAGAGAACACCGAGCGGCAGTATGACTATATGCGCGCCTTTGGCAGCCGTTCGGTCTATACCCCGCAAGCCGTCATCAACGGTCGCAGCCATGTCAACGGCGCCAACCGCAAGGAGATAGACGGCGAGCTGGCCCGCATGGACAGGACCGGCGAGGGCATGCGGGTCGGCATCAAGGTGAGCCGCACCAGCGATCGGGTCATGATTGACGCCGGCGATGCCGGCAATGGGCCGACCGACGCCCATGTGGTGATCGTCTATTTCGATCCGCCGCAGATGGTGAAGATCGGCCAGGGCGAAAACAGCGGCCGCAACATGACCTATTGGAACGCCGTTTCCGACATCCAGATCGCCGGCATGTGGAACGGCAAGGCGCAGCGTTACGAGCTGCCGATGACGGAGATTGCGAAGAAGGGCGGCTGTGCCGTGCTGCTGCAGTCCGTCGGCAAAGACGGCGTCCCGGGACCGATTCTCGGCGCCGCGCTCATCCGCAAGCCTGACCGGCTCTGACGGCTCCGCTGACAAAACCTGATCGCCGACGAAAGCCGGCCGGGGCCCACGAAGCAGAGCATCCATGGCAAAGCGACCCGAGCCGCACCCGATTCTCCTAACGACGCGGCTGCGCCTGCGTCAGTTCAGGGCTGAGGACACGGATGCGATGCACGAATGCTTTGCCGACCCGGAGGCGATGCGGTTTTTGGAACGCACCAGTCCACACCAAGCGCACCGAGACCGAGCGCACCGTGCTCAGATATGTCGCCTGCACCCCGTCCTACCATCGGCACTGGGCGGTCGCCGACATTGAGACTGACCGCTGCCTCGGCCTCGTCAGCTATCACGATGGCCACATCCGCAACAAGCGTGCGGCCATCGGCTATTTCATCAACCCCGCATATCAGAGCCGGGGCATGGCCACCGAGGCTGTCTCGGCGATGCTCGACTTCTGTTTCGACGATCTCGGCCTGCACCGTCTGCAGGCGTTCATCGATCCCAACAACACCCCGTCGCGCAAATTGGTCGAGAAACTCAGATTCGGGCGCGAAGGCCTACTGCGTGATCATCTGCGTGTCGGCGGCATCTGGCGCGATGAGATCCTGTATGCGCTCCTTAGGACTGGTCGCTCATCCAGCGCAGCGGTTCCAGCTCTCTTCCCTGAGCGTGCATTGTGATGACGCCCGCCGGGCCGCGAGACAGGGGCCGGCGGGCCAGAGCGGACAGGCATGAAAAAACCGGCGTCAGCTTGCTTCTGACGCCGGTTATTCAGGTTTTGGGATCGTCGCACCTGATTTTTCCAAGGAAAAACCGAGGTTGGTTCGATCCGACGCTGACCCGTGGGCGGGGGGCTTGGGGTTTACGAGCCGGTGCCGGACCGAACCGTCTCAGGCAACGCGGGTAAACTCGTCGGACATTGGGGCATGAGCGCGGATAATTTGTGGCGACAATGTGGCAGAGCATCACCAATTCCAACACGCGTTTTGCAAACGTGACTGGACCTTTCGGAAACGGCGGACCGCAAGCCTGCTTCGCCGGCCCTTGCAATTCGGCCGCGAAAGCGCGAACCTTGGCCGGCGCAAGATTCAATCGAAGGATCGCGGCATGACCGATCACAGCAGCGGGACGGAGGATGGGGAAGCATCCGGAATACTGATCCCGCTGCATGAGGCGCGCAGCGCACGCCTCGACCAGCCGGTGCGCTTCGACCGGCGCGAGCTCGACCAGATCCTAAGGCTTTACGGACGCATGGTGGCGGCCAATGAATGGCGCGACTATGCGATCGACCATCTTTCCGATCGCGCTGTCTTTTCGGTCTTCCGCCGCGCCAGCGAAGTGCCGCTGTTCCAGATCGTCAAGGACCCGAAACTGGCGCGCCGACAGGGCGCCTTCGCCGTCATCGCCGCCGGCGGACGCATCCTCAAGCGCAGTCAGGAACTCGGCCGCGTGCTCGGCGTCTTCGATCCCAAGCTGAAGCTAGTCGAAGCTTAACTGTCCAATTTGCCGCGAAATCTCCGCTCCGGCAGTGACTCCGGATCCGGCGGCACTTCCGCGCCGCCGTTGAGCGGCAGCTGCATGAACACGGTGTCCAGCCAGCGCCCATGCTTGTAGCCCGAGCCTTCCAGGCGCCCGGAGTGACGAAAGCCGAGCTTCTCGTGCAGGCGCACCGAGGCGCTGTCGGCATGGCCGTCGCCGATCACCGCGACGATCTGGCGAAAGCCGGCCAGGCGCGCCGCCTCGATGAGCGCCAGCATCAGCAGGCGGCCGATGCCCTGGCCCTTGGCCTGGGGCGCCACATAGACCGAGTCCTCGACGGTGAAGCGATAGGCGGGCCGGGGCCGGAACGGTCCGGCATAGGCGTAGCCGAGCACGACGCCCTCCCTTTCAGCCACAAGATAGGGAAAGCCGCCTCGTGCCAAACTGTCGAATCGATCGCCCATTTCGGCGCGGCTGGGCGGCTCCAGTTCGTAGCTTGCGGTGCCGTGCGTGACCGCGTCCGCATAGATTTCGGTTATTCGGTCGAGGTCGGCCGCAGTAGCGGCTCTGATCGCCAGATTGCTCATAATTTGTGCAGTTCTTCCTGTTGCCTCAATATCAGCAGAGGAGCGCACAAAAGGAAAGGGCGGCCGTTGGGCCGCCCTTTCCGAAGTCTATGGTCCAGCCGGACGGCTACCGTTTAGCGGCGATCGCCCATGAACTGCAGCAGGAACATGAACAGGTTGATGAAGTCGAGATAGAGCTGCAGCGCGCCCATGATCGCCTTGCGGCCGGCGACATCCGCGACGTCACCCTCGAAATACATCTCCTTGATGCGCTGCGTGTCGTAGGCGGTCAGACCCGCGAACACCAGCACGCCGATCGCCGAAATGGCGAAGGCCAGCGCCGACGACGCCAGGAAGATGTTGATGACCATCGCGATCAGCAGGCCGATCACGCCCATGATCAGGAACGAGCCGAACGCGCTCAAATCGCGCCTGGTCGTGTAGCCGTAGAGCGACAGGCCGCCGAAGGCCGCGGCCGTGGCGAAGAAGGTCTGGGTGATGCTGGTGCCGGTGTAGACGAGGAAGATCGTCGACAGCGACAGGCCGACAAGGCCGGCATAAACCCAGAATGTGGTCTGCGCCGCAGCCACGCTCATCGATTGGATCCTGAAGGACAGGAACATCACGGCAGCGAGAGGCGCCAGAATAACGACCCAGCGGAACGCGCTAGCATAGATGAGCTGGCCGAAGGCGGTGAGCTGGCCGTCGCCGGTGACGGCCAGCTGGAATGCGCCCCAGGCGGCAATGCCTGTGATGAGCAGGCCAAGCCCCATCAGGTTATAGACTTTGATCATATAGGCCCGCAGGCCCTGATCGATATCGACGCGCGCGCCGGAGGCGGCGGACGTCTGGTAGTTGCGAATGGGATCAGCCATTGGAAATCCTCTATTGCTTCTGCCCCGTCCGGTGACAGGTCCTTGGAGCGACCTCCTTGGACCAGGCGCCGCTGGCGGGACTCCAGCATGCCTAGCGCGAAATATGAGCGTTCTCGACCTCAAGAACAAGACGGTAACGAGCGGTAACGCTTCGTGAGAAAGCAAAAGCCCGATTTTCAGCCTTTTCCCGCCGGCATTCTTACCAAGATTTAACGCAGACAGGCCACCGAAGGGCGCTGCCGGATCAAAGCTCGCGCAGCACCGGCGCCGCCTTGTGGCCAAGCACCCGCCAGGTGCCGGCAAGGCCGATGCCGACGGTGACGGCGAGCGAGACGAGGAT
>NZ_RZSR01001281.1:0-1313 GCF_004023265.1 Mesorhizobium sp. M1A.F.Ca.IN.020.06.1.1 | reverse complement strand
ATGCAGCGTCTGCGCCAGCGCGTCGAAATAAAGCATCTGTCGCACGGTGAGGCCGATCATAAGGAAAGCTTATCAAAACGAACAGGAAAGGCAATTTGTCTTTATCGCCAAGCCGGCCTAGGCTGGAATCATTCCAGATTGGCGCGGCCGCTGGCCGGCCCCGAAATCTGCGCAGAATCAATCTCGGAAAAATCAAAACCCTGGAGAGTAAGATGGACGCGAAAACCGACGACAACAGCGCTGGCAAATGCCCCGTGGCGCATGGATCCGCCGGCAGGACCAATCGGGATTGGTGGCCGAATCTGCTCGACCTTGGCGTTCTTCATCAGCAGTCGAACCTCTCGGACCCGATGGGCGAGGATTTCAACTACGCCACCGAATTCCGGAGCCTCGATCTCGATGCCGTGATCAAGGACCTGCACCATGTGATGACCGACTCGCAGGACTGGTGGCCGGCCGATTTCGGCCATTACGGACCGCTCTTCATCCGCATGGCCTGGCACAGTGCCGGCACCTATCGCATCGGCGACGGGCGTGGCGGCGCCGGTGCCGGCCAGCAGCGGTTCGCGCCGCTGAACAGCTGGCCGGACAATGCCAATCTCGACAAGGCACGCCGGCTGCTGTGGCCGGTCAAACAGAAATACGGCCGCAAGATCTCCTGGGCCGACCTGATGATCCTTGCCGGCAACGTCGCGCTGGAATCGATGGGCTTCAAGACCTTCGGCTTCGCCGGCGGCCGCGCCGACGTGTGGGAGCCGGAGCAGGACGTGGATTGGGGCTCCGAAACGAAGTGGCTGGACGACCAGCGCTATTCCGGCGACCGTGAACTGCAGGGCCATCTCGGCGCCGTTCAGATGGGCCTGATCTACGTCAACCCGGAAGGCCCGAACGGCAAGCCGGATCCGGTCGCCGCGGCCCGCGACATCCGCGAGACCTTCCGCCGTATGGCCATGAACGACGAAGAGACCGTGGCGCTGATCGCCGGCGGCCACACCTTCGGCAAGACCCATGGCGCCGGCGATGCCTCGCTGGTGGGCGTGGAGCCGGAAGGTGCCGGCATCGAAGCGCAGGGCCTCGGCTGGTCGAGCAAACATGCCACCGGCATTGCCGGCGACGCCATCACCTCGGGCCTGGAAGTCACCTGGACCACGACGCCGACCAGATGGAGCAACAATTTCTTCGACAACCTGTTCAACTTCGAATGGGAGCTGACGAAGAGCCCGGCCGGTGCCAATCAGTGGACGCCGAAGGGCGGCGCCGGCGCCGGCACGGTTCGGGACGCGCACAATCCCTCCAGGCGTCATGCTCCGGCC
>NZ_RZSR01001280.1:0-1317 GCF_004023265.1 Mesorhizobium sp. M1A.F.Ca.IN.020.06.1.1 | reverse complement strand
CCCGCGCCGCCAACCACCCCCGCCACAAGCGCGGCGAGGTTGAGGCGCGGGGCCGGGAAGAACTTATTGCCGTCTGCCATTTTCTTAAAAACTGCTCCGGAGCACGGGTTATAGCGATGAGCGACAAGAAGGCCAGCAACCAGATGTGGGGCGGACGTTTTGCCTCGGGCCCGGCCGCGATCATGGAAGCGATCAACGCATCGATCGCCTTCGACCGCAAACTCTCCGCGCAGGACATCCGCGGCTCGATCGCCCACAGCAAGATGTTGGCTGAAACGGGCATTATTTCGGCCGCCGATCAAGAAAAAATCGCTCACGGCCTGAACACGATCCTGAAAGAGATCGAGGCCGGGAAGTTCGAATTCTCGACCAAGCTCGAAGACATCCACATGAATGTCGAGGCGCGTTTGGCCGATCTGATCGGGTCGGCCGCCGGCCGCCTGCATACCGCCCGCTCGCGCAACGATCAGGTGGCGGTCGATCTGAGACTCTGGGTCAAGGAGGAATGCCAGCGCGTCGCCCAGGCGCTGAAGGACCTCATCGCCGCCTTCCTCGAGCGCGCCGAGGACCACGCCGCGACGGTGATGCCCGGCTTCACCCATATGCAGGCCGCGCAGCCGGTGACCTTCGGCCACCATTGCATGGCCTATGTCGAGATGTTCGGCCGCGATCTCTCGCGTGTCCGCGACGCCATCGAGCGCATGGACGAAAGCCCGCTGGGTGCCGCGGCGCTGGCCGGCACGAGCTTTTCCATCGACCGCCATATGACCGCGAAGGCGCTCGGCTTCCGCGAGCCGATGCGCAATTCGTTGGACAGCGTGTCGGACCGCGACTTCGCGCTCGAATTCCTGTCGATCGCCGCGATCTGCGGCACGCATTTGTCGCGGCTCGCCGAGGAGATCATCATCTGGTCGACGCCGCAATTCGGGTTCATCCGGCTGTCGGATTCCTTCTCCACCGGCTCCTCGATCATGCCACAGAAGAAGAACCCCGACGCCGCGGAGCTGGTACGCGGCAAGACCGGCCGCATCAACGGCCATCTGGTCGGCCTGCTGACGGTCATGAAGGGCATGCCGCTGACCTACGGCAAGGACATGCAGGAGGACAAGGAATCGGTTTTCGACGCAGCCGAGACGCTCGACCTGATGCTGGCGGCGACCACCGGCATGGTGCGCGACATGACCGTGAACACGGCCGCCATGAAGAAGGCCGCCGGCGCCGGTCACGCCACCGCCACCGACCTCGCCGACTGGCTGGTGCGCAATCTCGGCCTGCCCTTCCGCGAGGCCCATCACGTCACCGGCCGCGCCGTGGCCC
>NZ_RZSR01001279.1:0-1318 GCF_004023265.1 Mesorhizobium sp. M1A.F.Ca.IN.020.06.1.1 | reverse complement strand
GATGACGGTCGAGGAGACCACCGCCGCATGGGCGAGACCGGAGCGCGTCCAGGCAAGCCCGCCTTCGGCCGTTTTCAAAACGCGGCGTCGCGCGTCGGTCAATCGGTCGGGCTCGGCAAGCGTGCGCTGCAGGCCTTCGATCCACGGCTCCGGGTCGAAAGCTTCCGGCGCCCTCAACAACATCCGCGCCACCATGCCGGGCGCCGAAAGCGTGTATTGGGCGATCCAGTCGACGAAACGGCGCATGGCCTTGTCGATCGGCGGGCAGTCGAAGACCTCCTCGATCGGCCGCAGCTTTTTCGGATCGACGGATTCGACGACGGCGTCCCAGACGATGCCGGCGACCTGCCGCGGCCCCAGCGGCACGCGCACGATTGAGCCCGGCACCACGCGCATGCCTGGCGGCACGGCATAAGTGTAGGGCCGTTCGGCCGGCATCGGCACCAGCACCGGCGCGGCCGCGACAAAGGGCGAATCTTCGATCATCGGGCGTGACCTTGCCCCGACTTTGCTCTAGATCAAAGGGGACCCCCGCATCTGCCTGGCCGGCGTCAGGCAATCCCCAAGGAGACAGCCATGAAGTTTTTTGTCGACACCGCTGACATCAAGGAAATTAAGGAGCTGCACGATCTGGGGCTGCTCGATGGCGTCACCACCAACCCGTCGCTGATCCTGAAATCGGGCGGCAAGATCGCCGAGGTCACCAAGCAGATCTGCGACATTGTCGAAGGCCCGGTCTCGGCCGAGGTCGTGGCGACCGAGTACAAGGAGATGATGGCCGAGGCCGAGGTGCTGGCCAAGATCGCGCCGAATGTGGCCATCAAGGTGCCGCTGACGCTGGATGGGCTAAGGGCCTGCAAGACGATCCGCACCGAGATGAACCGCATGGTCAACGTCACGCTCTGCTTCTCGGCCAACCAGGCGCTGCTTGCCGCCAAGGCCGGCGCCTCCTTCATCTCGCCCTTCGTCGGCCGCATCGACGACACCGGCTCGGACGGCATGGAGCTGATCTCGGAAATCCGCACCATCTACGACAATTACGATTTCAAGACCGAGATCCTGACCGCTTCCGTGCGTACGGTGAACCACGTCAAGCAGGCGGCTTTGATCGGCGCCGATATCGTGACCGCGCCGCCGGCGACGTTGAAGGCGCTGGTCAACCATCCGCTCACCGACAAGGGCCTCTCCGCCTTCCTCGCCGACTGGGCCAAGACCGGCCAGAAGATTGGCTGAGGCCCGAGATCAGACAATAAAAAGGCCGGGATAACCTGGCCTTTTCGTTGCATCGAAGGGGAATAGCGCGCGGCGCCCAGAGATC
>NZ_RZSR01001278.1:0-1319 GCF_004023265.1 Mesorhizobium sp. M1A.F.Ca.IN.020.06.1.1 | reverse complement strand
CGTCGTCCCAAGGATCGGCGCGCCATCTTCATTGGCTCTCGCAAAAGCCTTGCCGGAATAGCCGGCGCCGAAAATGAAGAAGCGTCTCTCGCCCATCAATTAAATCCTCTTCTTCAATGGTCCTTTGCGGGAACCGGCAGCGCTGACAGCCATTCCTCGCGCACCGTTGCATCGCCTTCGGCCTGCAAGGCCGATGCGGCGAGCTCCGCAAAATCGCGCCGCTCCATCAGTCGCGATAGCGCCCATACTGCCGCACCCCGCACCAGCGGCGAGCCGTCGTCGATTAGGCCGCGCGCGACCGGCGTCAGCGAGGCATCGTCCGAATTGCCGGCGGCGATCAGCGCGTTGCGGATGAAACGGTCGCGGCCGATGCGCTTGATCGGCGAGCCCGAGAAAAAGGAGCGGAACGTCGCATCGTCGAGCAACAGCAGCTCCGACAGCCGCGGCTCGCGCAGATTTTCGCGAGCGGCAAGCTTGGCCTCGGCGGCGACGCTGGCGAATTTGTTCCACGGACACACGGCGAGGCAGTCGTCGCAGCCATAGATGCGGTTGCCGATCGCCTCGCGAAATTCGCGCGGGATCGGTCCCTTGTTCTCGATTGTGAGGTAGGAGATGCAACGCCGCGCATCGAGCCGGTAGGGCGCCGGGAAGGCATCGGTTGGGCAGATGTCGAGGCAGGCGCGGCAGGAGCCGCAATGGTCGATCTCGGCTTTGTCCGGCTCAAGCTCGGCCGTGGTGAAGATGGTGCCGAGGAACAGCCATGAGCCATGCTCGCGGCTCACCAGATTGGTGTGCTTGCCCTGCCAGCCCAGCCCCGCGGCTTCGGCAAGCGGCTTTTCCATCACCGGCGCGGTGTCGACGAAGACCTTCACGTCGCCGCCGGCCCGCGCGACGATCTTGCCCGCGATTTCCTTCAGCCGACCTTTCATCACGTCGTGATAGTCGCGATTGTGCGCGTAGACCGAGATCGCGCCGCGATCGTGTTTGTCGAGGACATCGCGCGGATCCCGGTCCGGACCGTAGTTCATGGCGAGCACGATGATCGAACGCACTTCCGGCCACAGCGTCGAAGGCTCGGCGCGCCGCCCGATCGTCTCGGCGATCCAGTCCATCGAGCCGTGAAATCCCTCGGCGACAAACTCGGCCAGGCGCGCGGGAGCCAGCGGGATCGCGTCCGGCCGGGTGACGGCAACGGCGTCGAAGCCGGCGCGGCGCGCCTCCGCGTCGATCAGCGCGCGCAGCTTCGTCGTGTCAGAAATCGAGGTCCGCATAATGCGATACCGGCGACAGGCCGCGCACGCGATCGGTGAGCAGCGGCC
>NZ_RZSR01001277.1:0-1321 GCF_004023265.1 Mesorhizobium sp. M1A.F.Ca.IN.020.06.1.1 | reverse complement strand
ATCCACGATCTCGTCCTGACAGGCGCTTCACCGACGGAAGCGACCAGTGGGAACGGCGCCCGGTCACGGCGAGCATGCTCGTGGGCGATAGCGGTCGTCAGCCCAAGGCTCCGGCAAAATGGATACCTTCTGGAGAGGGCGTTCGGGTGGCGGGAGTCTCGATCAACTCGGGCATGTTCTATCTCGGCGCGTCCTTCGCCGGAAAATCCGGGGCCGAGAACTGCCTGGTTGATCCAACTTGCCAGGTCGGCTCCGTAAGAGGCGATCCCGAAGGCAAAACGTTGCCTTACTGGCCATCATATCAGTCGATCTCCCCCGGGGCGCGTCGGACCTATCTCGAATGGCTTGCAGGAGGCAGGAACGATCCTTCGATCGGCATAGGCTACGTCTTCATATTCTTCTATGGCCTCGAACGTCGTCTCTTCATCGACGAGGCCAGGAACGAGGCGCCGGCAATGGCAGCGGAGGTCCGGCGCCTTCTTGCGCTCCATGGTGAGAACTACTCCTTCAAGGGTTACGCGTCGAAGTTCCTCGACGTGGCGGATTTGATGGCTAACCCGGACATCTCCCGCCCGGCACTCTCGCCAGATCTGAGGAGCGGCTACGAGATGCCGCTGTCCGTTAGGCTGCATCTCGGACGAAAGCTGGGTTCCAAGCTTCCCTTCGACAGCACTGACGCTCTCCTGTGGATATTGTCCCTTCCGGACACGCAGCTCCGCACGCCCGCATCCAGATGCTTCGAGGAACTCGCCGAACTCTGGCACGTGCGGTTCGCGTCGCGGTACCCGGACGGGCTGAAGGTCAATTCGCCGAGGACCAAGATCAAAGTCGAATATCGGGCGGCGAGCGGAGGCTTCGGGGGCAGGGTGGACCTGTCGGACAGCGAGCTCGGACCGCTTCCCGACGTCGGTGCCGTTTCCGCGCCGATCGATGGACTGAGAGACCTTCTCAACGCGTGCAGCGACGAGCTTGCCGCTTACAGCCGTCTTCTTGGGAAGAAACCTGAGGCCAGGGATACCGTCGAAGCGGCTTTCCTGTTGCCCAAGGAGATCCTGACATCCGGATCGGAGACCGGCGCCGCGGCGCTCAAGCGCGTTGACGATTTTTTTGGCGATCACAGGATCGCCGGGGCCAAGGTGACGCGGCTGGCGCAAGCCCTTGGAATGGAAATCCCGCCCAAGGGAAAGCTCGGCGCAGGCCTATGCAACCAGATCGGCGCCTTGATGGACAAGCTGGATGTCGGGTTCGAGCCGGACCGCAGGTACGGCTCGCGCGGCCTAGAAGCCGACGGCTATATCCTGCTGTTCAAGGCGAAGGAAGG
>NZ_RZSR01001276.1:0-1321 GCF_004023265.1 Mesorhizobium sp. M1A.F.Ca.IN.020.06.1.1 | reverse complement strand
GTCCGGGATCAGGTCGCTCACCTCGGCCAGCGCCAGCTTTTCGGCAAGTTTGTCGGGCGCGCCGCCCTCAAACAGGTCATGGCGCCGCGCCTCGATCCGCTCGCGTGAGAAGGCCGGCAGCAGCGAGATGAGCTTCGGCTCCAAAGACTTGCGCGCTTCCTGCAAGTCGGCGATGCGCTGGCCGAGCGGTGCGGAGGAGAGGTCGTTCTTCAGGTACCAGCCGCTGGTCATGAAGATGAGCCGGCTGACTGCCTGGTAGAGATCGAGCTGCGTCTGGCCGTCGATCTGGTTGTCGAGGGCATCGATCTCCTTGTAGAGCCAAGGCAGCGCGAAACCGTCGCGCACCAGGGCGAAGGTGCGCACGACGGCGCCCGCTGTGCGGCCCGTGGCTTCCTGCAGCCGGTTGACGAAAGACGGCCCGCCGCGGTTGACGAGATCGTTGGCGACGACGCGCGCGATGATCTCGCGCCGCAGCCGGTGGGCACGGATCTCGCCGGCGAATTTCTTCGCCATCCGCTCCGGGAAATAGCCCATCAGATCGCGGTCGAAATGCGGATCGTCCGGCACGTCGCTGGCGACGATGTCGGAGAAGAGCACGATCTTGGCATAGGCAAGCAGCACGCCGAGCTCGGCCCTGGTCAACGGCTCGCCGCGAGCCTCGCGCTCGGCAAGCGCCGCCGGCGAAGGCAGCGTCTCGACGGCGCGGTCGAGCAGGCCGCGCGCTTCGAGCGCCGTCATGAAGCGCGCCTGGTGCGCGATGTCGGCCAGCCCGCGCTTGCGCGCCAGCGACAGCGCCAGCGTCTGCTGGTAGTTGTTGGAAAGCACCAGCGTGCTGACCTCGTCGGTCATCTCGGCAAGCAGCTTGTTGCGCGCCGGCCGCGCCAGCGAGCCTTTGCGCATGGCCGACGCCAGCGCGATCTTGATGTTGACCTCGACGTCCGAGCAGTTGACGCCGCCCGAATTGTCGATGGCGTCGGAATTGCAGCGGCCGCCCTTCATACCGAACTCGATGCGCGCCCGCTGCGTGACGCCGAGATTGGCGCCCTCGCCGATGACCTTGGCGCGCACGTCGAGCGCGGTGACTCGGATGGCGTCGTTGGCGCGGTCGCCGACATCGGCATTGGTCTCGCCGGAGCCCCGGACATAGGTGCCGATGCCGCCGAACCACAAAAGATCGACGGGCGCCTTGAGGATGGCGTTCATGATCTCGACCGGCGTTGCCGTGGTCTTGGCGAGGCCGATCGCAGCGGCCGCCGCCTGCGGCAGCGTTATCGACTTCAGGCTGCGCGAGACGATGACGCCGCCTTCCGACAGCTTTGAC
>NZ_RZSR01001275.1:0-1323 GCF_004023265.1 Mesorhizobium sp. M1A.F.Ca.IN.020.06.1.1 | reverse complement strand
ATACGCGACGGGCGCTTCGCCGCGCCCGCCCGCCTGCCTCGCTCTGCGTCCACTGCCATCAACTAGCAGTCCCTGTCCGGTGAATGGTGCATGGCGAATGGAAAAATGGGGCGCTTAGATAGAGCCCAGTGGGCCGCTCGCACCATCCACCATTCACCATTGACTATTCACTATATCAAGCTTCCCGAAACCGGTACCCGACTCCGTAAAGGGTTTCGATCATCTCGAAGTCGTCATCGACGGCCTTGAACTTCTTGCGCAGCCGCTTGATATGGCTGTCGATGGTGCGGTCGTCGACATAGACCTGCTCATCATAGGCCGAGTCCATCAGCGCATCACGGCTTTTTACCACGCCGGGGCGCTGCGCAAGCGAATGCAGGATCAGGAACTCGGTTACCGTCAGCGTCACCGGCTCGCCCTTCCAGGTGCAGGTGTGCCGCTCCTGGTCCATCACCAGTTGGCCGCGCTCGAGCGAGCGCGCCTGCTGGCTGGGCGCCTTGGCGGCCGCCTCGCGGGCGCTGGTGCGGCGCAGCACCGCGCGCACCCGCTCGACGAGCAAGCGCTGCGAGAACGGTTTGCGGATGAAGTCGTCGGCCCCCATCTTGAGGCCGAACAATTCGTCGATCTCGTCGTCCTTCGAGGTCAGGAAGATCACCGGCAAGTCGGATTTTTGCCGCATCCGGCGCAACAGCTCCATGCCGTCCATGCGCGGCATCTTGATGTCGAGGATGGCGAGGTTGGGCGGCCGCGCCGCCAGGCCTTCGAGTGCCGACGCGCCGTCGGTGTAGGTTTCGACGCGGTAGCCCTCGGTTTCGAGCGCGATCGACACCGAAGTCAAAATATTTCGGTCGTCGTCGACAAGCGCGATTGTTGCCATTTCAAGCGGCTCCCTCATGAGCTGTCCCTTCTGTCGTCGAGAAAGGGCTTTTGCAGGACAAATTGGGTACAAAATGTGGCATGGGCCTTGTCCGAAGTCACGGGCGGCCTGCCGCTACACACGATCGCACCCATAACCGGATTGGACGAACGAAGCCTGCCAATCCTTTGGGCAACCTCTGTGATTTTTTGCACATATAAACGATTTAAACAACTTTCAAAATTTTTAAATCGATTAATGATTTGATATCATTCGCCTTTTCTGGTTCTGACCCTAATTAGTCCCTTGCGCGTTCCGGCAATGACCGGTCAGACGCGGCCAAAATCCGGAGAGGAAATTTGATGTCGGAAGCCGGCAAACGCAACCCCGACTGCGCCATTGACGCGATCGGCCTGAAGACCACGGGCACGGTGCGATATAATTTCGGCGCTGCCGAGCTCTATGAG
>NZ_RZSR01001274.1:0-1330 GCF_004023265.1 Mesorhizobium sp. M1A.F.Ca.IN.020.06.1.1 | reverse complement strand
GGTCTGGGCTCGCGCTGACCGAGCCTCCCTCATTGATGGCCGGATCTACAGAAGTGATCCAGGAAGATATGGTCCTTCATGTAGAGCCAAAGGTTGAGGCGGCCGGAGGCATGTTCCAAACCGAGGAGGTATTCAGGGTGACGCCACATGGGCCGGAGTTCCTCAGCACATTGGCCCCGTCGAAACTTCCAGTTGTCGATCTCTAACCGCACATTTAGCTTGGCCGCGGTAATATGTCAGGCGCAGCGGATTTCGACGCGTGAGATTGTGAGGCATGCCGGATCCGGCCGCAGGGAATTAACGAGCGTCCTATGAAGAGCACGGTGTGGACCAGCATTGACTTCAACGCATTCGGAGTCCAATCGGATTTCATCCGCGTCCCGCATTCTTCGAATACGTCCGCCTATGGCTGGATCCCAGTGCCTATGCTGTGCTTGAAGGGAGGCGACGGGCCTACGGCCCTACTTACGGCAGGCACCCACGGTGACGAATACGAGGGGCAAGTTGCCCTGCGTAAGCTGGTGCATGATCTCGCCGCGACTCAGCTGCAGGGCCGCGTCATTATCCTCCCTGCCCTCAACCAGCCAGCCGTTGCCGCCGGCTGTCGTAATTCCCCGCTCGACGGAGGCAACCTCAATCGGCTCTTTCCAGGTTCTGCCGAGAGCGGGCCGACAGCAGCCATTGCGCACTATGTCGCCACAGAACTCTTCCCACTTTCCGACTTGGTGATCGACCTCCATTCGGGCGGGAGTTCTCTGGAATATCTTCCCATGTCGCTGGCTCGCCATGGCCGCACAAAGGGGGAAGCTCAAGCTATCCGGGATCTTATCACATGCTTCGGCGCACCATACGGCATGATCACTGATGGCTCTGGGGGAGGTGCGGGTTCCACGCTATATGCAGCCGCCGAACAGCAAGGCATCCCTGCGCTAACAGCTGAGCTAGGCGGCGGTCCAACACTGTCCGAATATGGGCTATCCATCGCTGAGAACGGTATTCGGCGCGTTCTGGGACAATATGGCATCGCTTCTGGGCTCGATTGCGCGGATTCAGATCAAACACTACTATGCCGGCCGGTTGGCACCGCAGGCAATCTTTACGCGCCTCTCCCGGGTCTATTCGAGCCTTTCGTCAAAGTTGGCGAGCGAGTGGTGCCCGGACAGCGGGCCGGGCGGCTGCACCGCCTCGATGACGCCTTGGGCAATCCTGTCGATCTTTCCTTCAGCGCCGGTGGTGTTGTGTGCTTCCGGCGCTTTCTTACGTTGACCTCAACGGGTGACGCCTTGTTCGGGTTGATGACGGAGCTGGAAACCTAAGCTCCGGTACCAAC
>NZ_RZSR01001273.1:0-1338 GCF_004023265.1 Mesorhizobium sp. M1A.F.Ca.IN.020.06.1.1 | reverse complement strand
GGCCAGGCGTTCGTCGGCACCGGCGAGCGCCTGCTCGATCTCACGGGCGTGGACGGCGAGTTCCTGGCCGGTCTGGCGGGCACGGTCGGCGACGCGCTGCTCGGTGGCGGCGAATGCGCCGACAATGGTGTCGGCATGTTCGCCGATGGTCGAGGTGCTGCTGGCGATGCGCGACACCAAACGGTTGTCGGCGTCGTCGAAGATGCGGGCAATTTCAGACGCCCGCGACGACAGCGCCTCCGAACCTTCGGCAATGCGCGAGATCAGATGCTGGTCGGCGGCGTCGAAGATGCGGCCGAGATCCGAAGCGCGGGCGGCCAGCGCTTCGGCCGATTCGGTGATGCGCATGCTGAGGCGCTCGTCCGCGCCCTCGAAGTTGCGCAGGATGTCGCCGGCGCGGGCTGCGAGCGACTGCGCCGTTTCGACCGCGCGGGCGACCAGTTTCTGATCGGCGGCGTCGAAGGTGCCGGCGATCTCGCCGGCGCGGGCGGCGAGCTTGTCGGCGGTTTCCTCGGCACGGGCCATGAGCGCGTTGGACGCGTCATCGGCGCGGGCCATCAGCATACTCGAGGTGTCCTGCGCGCGCTCGTGCAGGCGGCGGTCGGCCTGCTCGAAGGCGTTGGCAATCTCTTCGGCCCGGGCGAGCAGCGCAGCCGAAGTCTGTTCGGCGCGTTCGGCG
This sequence comes from Mesorhizobium sp. M1A.F.Ca.IN.020.06.1.1, assembly GCF_004023265.1. Classification (NCBI taxonomy): domain Bacteria; kingdom Pseudomonadati; phylum Pseudomonadota; class Alphaproteobacteria; order Hyphomicrobiales; family Phyllobacteriaceae; genus Mesorhizobium; species Mesorhizobium sp. M1A.F.Ca.IN.020.06.1.1. Next base: position 659 of record NZ_RZSR01001273.1, on the reverse strand, counting down.
ATCTTGCGATCGGCGTCGCTGAAGGCGGCGCCCGCCTGCTCGTGTAGCGTGCTGGTGATTTCCATCACCTTGTCGCGCAGCGCGCCGGCAACGAAGACGGCGGTCTTTTCGAGGACGCCGCGGACATTGTCGACGCCGGCCGAAAGCGCACGCTCCATGGTGCCGGCGCGTTCTTCGATGATGCCGGTCTGGCGGCTGAAGGCCTGCTCGATCTTCTCGACATCGGCAGCGATCGCCGCCGAGATGTCGCTGCTCTTGGCCGCGATCTGGTCGATATGGCCGGACACCGAACGGTCGACGTCCTTGCGCGCTTCGGCGAGCTTGACGAGGTCATCTTCCAGCGCGCGGGCCAGCATGTCGCGGCCTTCGGACAGCTTGCCGATGTGACCGGCGATGACGCCGTCGATCTCCGAGCGGCTCTCCGCCAGCTTCTGCAGATCGGATTCAAGCGCCCGCTTGAGGATGTCGCGACCCTCGGCGAGCTTTTCCACCTGGCCGGAGACCAGCCCGTCGATGCCGGCGCGGCTCTCGGCGAGCTTGGCCAGGTCGGCCTCGAGGGCGCGCGTGAGGACATCGCGGCCTTCCGCGAGCTTGTCCACCTGGGCGGCGACGAGGCCGTCGATCGAGGCGCGGCTTTCGGCGAGCTTGGCGAGGTCCGC
>NZ_RZSR01001272.1:0-1338 GCF_004023265.1 Mesorhizobium sp. M1A.F.Ca.IN.020.06.1.1 | reverse complement strand
GCAGAGGTCGACACGTTCTGCGGCATGCTGTCCTTAGTCAAAGCCGGCGTAGCAAGCGCGATCGTTCCCAAGGGGGATTTCTCGGATATTCCAGGCTACGAAGCGATGAGGCCGGTCGTCATCGATCCGCCGATTCATCTGACAGCATGCCTCATCTCATCCGCCCACATGCCGCTCACCGCCGCCGCCGAAGCGGCAAGTGCCTTGCTCGTCGCGCAGGCCACGCGACAAACAGGAGATTCGTTCTCCAAGATGGTCTCTTGCACGGGTCCGACGCCGACCAGAATCTGCCCTACGATGATCGACCCGCATTACAGGGCGGCGCCGACCACAAACCGGCAACGCCCTCATCGAAGCAGATAGTCGACCGTCTGTAACGATTTCACTGCTGAATTTGGGCAATGGTCAGTCCCCCTCGGGCTCGCAGCTTCTGACGGTGGATGATAGCGCTTGGCCACCTTCGCGCCGTCGCGTTGCTTGGCAGCCAGTTTGAACGACGGCTCGAAGAAGTTTCACGAACAGCCTGGATGCCCCGTAGAGGCGCATGATCGCCCTGGCTGCCGCCAAGCCCTCGAAGCGTCGATAGCTTCCGAACAACCGCCCCATTTTTCTGCTCTATCTACGCTTGGTCGTTCTGGCGGTAAGGCCGCGAGCGAGTGAGTTCGATGCTGTGACCAAGGCAAAATTCGATGAGCCTGTAGTTGACGAACTCGCTGCCATTATCCACATCCAGCGCTCTCAGGGCAAAGGCAAGCCCGCGCGGTTCCGGTCGAGTGTTTCAAACTACGAGGGTGCCGAACCGCGTGGCGCGCAGTAGTGATGTGCGCCGCTTCATAGAGTGCGGTTCGCATCATTCCATCGCAGACCCGGCTGATCCCGCCGTCGATGTCGGTCTCGCCGGATTGATATTTCCGGCATTAGGTAGCAAAAACCACCAGATCTCGTGAGCAAGCTGGTCTACCCTGTCTCAGGCGTAAGGAGACAGGCTGGGCATGAGCGTCGCGTGTGAGTTGAAACTGAAACGAGCCGAATTGACCAACAGACTCGAGGAACTGGCGAAGCTGCAAGCCGAGGTCCGCGAGCAGGTCAGTTCCATAGACAAGGTCATTGCCATCTACGAACCCGGTTGCGGGCCGATGCCAACCAAGGCGCGCCGTCCGGGCCGAACCACCAAAATTTCAGATGAGGTCAAAGCCTCTATGGGAGGCGTGAACCAGCGTCAGGTCGTGCTCGAAATTCTCCGTGACTCGGCAGACCCGGTCTCGACATCCGAATGCGCCGCGAAGTTCTCGCATGCGATCGGACTGGGCGGCGAAGCGGAGATCGTCGACCAGGTAT
>NZ_RZSR01000127.1:0-9169 GCF_004023265.1 Mesorhizobium sp. M1A.F.Ca.IN.020.06.1.1 | reverse complement strand
TCTGTGACCGGCGCGCGCACCGCGCTGAGCTGGCCCCTGTAGCGGCGCTCGCCGGCGCCGATGACGAAGCCGGTGGTGACGGGTGTCTCGCCATTGGCGTCGAGCCGGGCAAAAACGTCGACGACGTTGAGGTCCAGCGCCAGCTTGAGGTCCTGCCTGCCGTCGTCGCCCGGCGCGTTCGGCAGCTGGCGCCTGACCAATTGCTGGAACGGGGCATTGAAGGTCAGGATCTTTTTCGACGAAGACAGCGCGAAGGCGGGCGAGGGGCAGGCGACCAGGATCGCGTTGATGGTCCGGATCGAAGCGAGCTTGCGCAGTTCCATGCTTTCCTCGGCGAGGCCGCGCATGCATGCGACCCGGATCGCCGATGTGAGATTGCCCTGGTCGGGATGATTTTCGGCGATCTCCGCGACCAGCATGCCGATCGTGCATTTGCGGCTTTCGGCCATCTGCTTCAGCGACACCCAGAAGGCGCGCTCCAAACGGATGCCGCGGCGCACGCCGCCACGCGCCACGACGCGGAACTCCGGGCCGAAATCCTCGGCTGCGAGCGGCGGCAGCAGCCGGTCGCGCGGAGTGTCGGGGCGTGCGGCGCTATCGTTCACTCATCGCCTCCTGGCGCGCCTTGTTGATGGGCTTCAATAGATAGTTGAGGATCGTCTTGCGCCCGGTCTTGATATCGACCGAGCAGATCATGCCGGGGATAATCGAATAAGTCTTGCCGTTCCTTTGCAACGTGGATTTCTCGGTCGCGACGCGCACTTGATAGTAGGGCTCGCCCGTCTTCTGGTCGACCAGGCTGTCGGCGGTGATGTTGGAGACCTTGCCTTCGATGCCGCCGAAGATCGAGAAGTCGTAGGCCGTGACCTTGATCAGCGCGTCCTGGTCCGGCTGGATGAAGGCGACGTCGCGCGGCGAGACCCGCGCCTCGACCAGCAGCGTCTCCGAGGTCGGCACGATGCCGGCCACGACCGCGCCCGGCTGGACGAAAGCGCCGAGCGTGTTGACATCGAGCGTGTTGACGATGCCGTCGACAGGCGAGCGAATATCGGTCCGCGCCACCTTGTCGGTGGCGCCGCGAATGGTTTCGTCCACCACAGAGAGGTCCGCCAGCGCCTGCGTCAAGTCGCTCAATGCTTCCTGCTGCAATTGCAGGCCGAGCTCGTCGACTTGAAGCTGCGCCTCGGTGATGGCCGCCTTGCTCTTCTTGATGGTCTCTCCGGCAAGGTTGAGCTGCCCGCGCAGATCGGTCTGCTCCCGCTCGACGCGAATCTGTTCGGTCCTGGCCATCAGGCCTTTCTTGACCATCGATTCGACGAGCGCCGTTTCCTGGTCGCTGACGGCGAGGCTCTTGGACAGGCGGTCGGAATTGGCGGTTGCCTCGTCCAGTTCCTTCTCGCGCTGATCGAGACGCGACTTCAGCACCGACAGCTTGACTTGGAAGTTGTCCCGGCGCGCAACGAGCAGCTTCTGCTCGTTGTCGCAGATCTCCGGGGCAGTCTTCTGGATGTCGGACGGACAGGGGAACGCGCCCTCGAGATTGCCGCTCTGCTCGAATTTGAGCCTGGCAATGCGCGCCTGCAACGCCCGCGCCTTGGCCTGCTCCTCACCCAGGCTCGAGGTGTTGCCTGTGTTGTCGAGGCGGATGATCAGATCGTTCTTCCTGACGGTCTGGCCGATCTTGACAGCGATTTCCTGGACGACGCCGGCTTCGCTCGCCTGGATGATCTGCGTCTTGGAAGCGGGAATGACCTTGCCGTCGCCGCGCGCGATCTCATCGACCTCGGCAAAGGATGCCCAGGCGGTGAAGGCCACGAACAGTGCCCCTATGATGTATACGGACGCCGATGCGAAAAGCGGCGGCCGGTCGTCTTTTGCTAACATTCCCCAACGTCCCGGTCAGGCATTCGCCTTTTGCAATGCCTGGATGACTTGTTCCTTTGCTCCGTCCGCGACCACGCGCCCCTGCTCGATGACGATGAGGCGGTCGACCAGCTCCAGCATGCTGTAGCGATGGGTCGATACGATCAGCGTCGTGTTGCGGTCGAACGCCACCTTGAGCTGCCTGATCAACTGCCGTTCCGAGGCCAGGTCCATCGAACCCGACGGCTCGTCCAGGAACACGATTTTCGGCTTGGTCAGCAGCAGCCGCGCGATCGCCACGGCCTGCCTCTGGCCTCCCGACAGATTGGTGCCACGCTCGCCGACATTCATGTCGTAGCCGCGCGGATGGCGAGAGACGAAGTCGTCGACGCCCGCGGCCTTCGCCGCATCGATGATCTCCTCGTCGGTCGCGTCCGGCGCGGCCATCAGAAGGTTTTCCTTGATCGTGCCGGAAAACAGGTCGCCGGCCTGCGCGACGATACCGACCGCGGCACGAACTTCGGACGGGTGGTATTGGCGGATGTCGATGCCGTCGAGCAGCAGTTCTCCGGACGTCGGCAGGAACAGCCGGCCGATTAGGCGCCCCATCGTGGTCTTGCCGGACCCGATGCGGCCGATGATGCCGATGCGCTCGCCGGGGCGGATTGCAATGTTGAGCCCGTTCAGAACCTCGTTTTCGGTGCCTGGATAGGCGAACCCGACATTCTTGAACAGCATCGCGCCGCTGCGGATCGGCCGGTTGACGAAGCCAACCGTGTCGGGCCGGTCCTCCGGCTGCGACATGATCGTATTGACGATCCTGAGCGACAGCACGGCTTGCCGGAAGCGGGAGAGTGTGATGGCGATCTGGCCGAGCGGCGCGACCGCGCGGCCCGCCAGCATGACCGTGCCGATAATCGCGCCGGTCGAGACCTGGCCTTCCGAAAAGGCATAGGCGCCGGCAACCACCAGGGCGACGGTGACGAATTGCTGGATGGCGCCGGTGATGTTGCCGGCAGCGGCGGAAAGCTCCTTGATCTTCTCCGAGGTGTTGGCGGCGTTCTTCGAGTGCTCGCCCCATTTGCGCAGCAGATAGGCCTCGGCGCGCAGCGACTTGATCGTCTCCAGCGTGGAAATGGACTCGACCAGGAGCGCCTGGCGCTGGGCAGATTCGTTCATTGAGGCGGCGACCCGCCTGCCGATGCGCCTCTGTGTCACCAGACCGACAATGACGGCGATGACGAAGGCGAGCGCCGGTATGATCACCAGCCAGCCGCCAATGGCGTAGATGACCAGCAGGAAGACGAAGACGAAAACCGTGTCGATGAAGACGCTTATGGTATTCGAGGTGAAGAACTCGCGCACGAACTCATATTGTGTGACGCGGTTCGCGTATTCGCCGGTCGATCCCGGCCGCGCCGAAAGCGACGAGTTGAGCACTTTCTCGAACAGCAGATAGGAAATCCTGAGATCCGCCTTGCGCCCGGCATAGTCGATAAGCGAGGCACGGGCCGTCTTCAGCAACAGGTCGAACAGGATGGCCGCGCCGATCCCGAGCGCCAGCACCCAGAGCGTCGAGATCGCCTTGTTCGGCAGGATGCGGTCGTAGACGTTCATGGTGAAGATCGGCGAGGCGATCGCCAAGAGGTTGATGAAGACCGCCGACAGCACGACCTTCGAGTAGGTGCGCCAGAACGCCCCCATCGTTCCGGTCAGCCAATGGCGTCTTTCGATCTTCGGCGCCGTGCCGACCGTCATCTCCTCGGCGGTGTTGGCATAGGTGATCGAGAATGAGGCGCCACCGCTGATGTAGCTCTCGGCAAGCTCCGATTTGCCGATCGTGGTGCGGCCGTTTTCCTGCGGCGCCGTGAGGAACTGCCCGGTTTCCGTTTCGGCGAGCAACGCAACCGGCAGTTGGCTGGCGCGGAAGACGATGGCCGGAAGATCGACTCGGCCGCGCACGAAATCGCGATGGTTGAACGCCTGGACCTCGAGACCGATCCGTTCGGCCAGATGCCTGATGTCGTCCGGCTCGATGCGCGTGTCCGAAATCGGCACCCCGGCAAACAGCACGGTCTCGGCGCTCGGCCGGCCGAGATAGGCTGCAATCGCCGAGAAGCAGGCTTTGAAAGCCTCCTTGGGCGAGATGATATTAGGTTGCTGGTTCACGATCCGCCCGAAGGACCAGAGATCGATGCTTACATCGGCTACTTCTTCCTGACCGGCGCGAGGATGTCGAACGGCAGATCGTTCTTCTGCTCCGATGGTGTGCGCGCATAGGTTTCGGTATCGGCTGTCGCCGGCGTGCCGAATTCGCTGCGCGCGTAGGCGGCTGCCTGCTTGGCCGGCTGGATGTTCAGCGTCTTCAGCAACTCCCCGGTCGCGGCCAGCAGCCGGTATTGGGCAAACAGCGACGCGTAGGACGAGGTGTCGGCCAGCGTCGCGGTGTTGAAGCGCGTGTTCTGCGCATCGAGCACGTCGAGCAGCGAGCGCTGTCCGACCTTGAACTGCTCGCGGTAGGAGGCAACCAGCCTTTCGTTGGTTGCTGCCTGCAGGCGCAGCGTCTGCGCAAGTTCCGCCTGGCGGAAGCGGCGGTCCCAAGATGTGCGGACGGCTTCCTCGATCTCGCGCAGCACCTGATGCAGCGCAAGGCGCTGCTCGCTGGTGCGGCGGATCTGCTCCTGCTCGTTGGCTTTGTCGATGCCGCCGCGATAGAGATTCCAGCGCAGCACCACCCGAGCCTGCAGGTCGCTGGTGTCGCCGTCGTCGCCGTCGATGTCATAGCCGCCCCGCGCGACACCCTCGGCGGTGATGGTGGGGCCGTATTTCGCCCGCGCGGCGTCGACCAGCGACGCGGCCGCATCGATGTCGCTGTTGGCCATGTGGACGCGCGGATTGTTCTGTCTGGCAAGCCCGATCGCGTCATCGAGCGAGCGCGGCAGCGCGCCGGCCACATCGGCCGGCCGCGACGGGTTGGTCAGCGGCTTGCCGACATTCTTGAAGAAGCGGATCTTGGCCGCTTCCAGTTCCTCGGTCGCCTCCTGCATCCGCGCCTTGGCGGCGTAAAGCCGCTCCTCGGCCTGCTGCCGGTCGGCATCGTTGAGCGCGCCGCCCGCGATGCCTTGCTTGATGTCGCCGAGTATGGACTGATGGAAGCCGAGGTTCTTCTTCGCTTCGGCGACGATCGACGCCTGCAGCATGTATTCGAGATAGTCCTGGACGACGGCAAGCCCGATGAATTCGGACCGTTCCAGCACCCTGAAGGAAGCTCCGTCGACGCGCGAGGCCTGGCGGTTCAATTCGGCCCGTCTTGCGCCACTGTCATAGAGCGTCTGTGAGACGGTGAGGTCCGCTTCGTTTGGATAAAGCGCGTCATGATCCTCGTCGAGCGCTCGCCGGGAGTCGTTATCCAGACGGCGGACGCCGGTCGACGCTTCGAGATCGACGCTGGGAAGATAGAGCCCTTTCGCCTGGCGCAGCTCGAATTCGATGGCTTCGCGGTTTTCGATCGCCTGCCCAATCTCCGGATTGGATTCGACCGCGACTGCTACAGCTTCCTTGAGCGTGAGTGCGCTGGCGCTTCCGCAAGCCAGCATCGACACCGTCATGGCAAGCGCAAGGCGCCAGCCGACGGTCACTTTACCCGTCCTGGTCATTTCTACCCCGTGACTATCCCCGCGCCTTTTTGTTTTTGTCAGCGCTTATTTCGCCCAAGCCTGCCACCGGAGCTTGCAACCAGTATCTAGCAGATTTTTCGCGGATGGGAGGACTTATTGATTTAGAGCGCTCCAAAAGCGTGGATTCCAGCCATTAGTCCCGACCGATGTAGCAAAAATGGCACAGAAGACGATCGCCGCCGGGGGCGCCATTCAGTTGAAAGCGACCGCGAACACCATTTTCTCTAAATAAACAGTAAGTCCGCACAAAGGAATCGACCGAGGCGTCGCTCACCGTGCCAACTTTGGCGGTCAGATCGGCACTTGGCACGAACCGCGGCATCCGCCCTTCCTCCGGACATGGCCAAGGCTTTCAAACACCTGAAGGTTGCGGATCGTTGCGGGAAATCTGCGCCGGTCCTGCAAGACGTGCGCACGAAATTGCCATGGGTGGCTGGTTTTGTTGGCAAACGGGGATCGTTCCCTGTATTGCGGGCTGAAGCAAAGCATGGACGTTCTTGTATGACAAATGTCGCCCTGACCGGGCTTGCCCGCGATCTCGCCCGGCGCGCCACCGACGGCCGCCCCGTGCGCATCGGCGTCATCGGTTCCGGCGAGATGGGCACCGATCTGGTGACCCAGGGCATGCTGATGCCGGGCATTTCGATTGCGGCCATTTCCACGCGCCGCCCGCACACGGCTCGCGACGCGATCCGCATCGCCTATGGCGACGATGCAATGGCTGCAGAAGCCGAGACCGCCTCCAAGGTAAGCCAGGCGATAGAAAGCGGCAGGATCGCCATCACCTCGAATGAGATGCTGGTCACCAGCCCGCTGATCGACGTCGTCATCGATGCCACCGGCAAACCCGGCGTCGCCGCCGATTTCGACCTGATGGCGATGCAGCATGGCAAGCATCTGGTGATGATGAATGTCGAGGCCGACGTGACCATCGGCTGCTACCTCAAGCAGCAGGCGGATCGGCTCGGCGTCGTCTATTCGGTCGGCGCCGGCGACGAGCCGTCGAGCTGCATGGAGCTGATCGAGTTCGCCTCGTCGCTCGGTTATACCATCGTCTCGGCTGGCAAGGGCAAGAACAACCCGCTCAATCACGACGCCGTTCCCGACGATTATCGGGATGAAGCGCTGCGCCGGAACATGAACCCGCGCATGCTGGTCGAGTTCGTCGACGGCTCCAAGACCATGGTCGAGATGTGCGCCATCGCCAACGCCACTGGCCTGGTGCCCGATGTTCCGGGCATGCACGGCCCGAAAGCCGACCGTGATCAGCTGGCCAAGGTGCTCATCCCGCGCGAGGACGGCGGCATCCTGTCGAAGAAGGGTATCGTCGACTACACGATCGGCAAGGGCGTGGCGCCTGGCGTCTTCGTCATCGTCGAGGCGACGCATCCGCGCGTCGTCGAGCGCATGGACGATCTCCATGTCGGCCACGGCCCTTATTACAGCTTCTTCAGGCCGTACCACCTGACCTCGCTGGAGGTGCCGCTGACCGCAGCCCGCATCATGCTCTACGGCAAACCCGACATGGTGCCGCTGCCTAAACCGGTGGCCGAGGTCTGCGCGGTCGCCAAGCGCGACCTCGCCGCAGGCGAGATCTTCGACGCCATCGGCGAGACCTGCTACCGCTCCTGGACCATGACGGTCGCCGAGGCGCGCGCCAGCCGTGCCGTGCCGGTCGGACTGCTCGAAGGCGGCAAGGTCCTGAAGCCGGTCAGGAAGGGCGAACTCCTGACCGCCGACAACGCCGCGCCCGACAAGACGACCAAGCTATTTGCCCTGCGCCAACTGCAGGACGAGATGCTGTATGGCGTGAGGTCTACTTCCCCAGCTCTATCGATCTGAGCCGCGCCGCTTCCACCGCGTCGGTCAAAAGCTTCGTCAGCCGGTCTTCGCCCATCAGCACTGCAAGCGCTGCGGCGGTCGTGCCGTTCGGGCTGGTGACCTGCTGGCGCAGCACGCCCGGCTCTTCATCGCTTTCGGCGGCAAGCGAGGCTGCACCATAGACGGTCTGCAGGGCGAGCACTTTGGCTGTCTCGGCCGGCAAGCCGGCCTTCTCGGCGGCGACCGTCAGCGCCTCGATGAAATGGAAAATATAGGCCGGGCCGGAACCGGAGACCGCGGTCACGGCGTCCATCAGGCTCTCGTCGTCGATCGTCGTCACGACACCGCTCGCCGACAGCAGCTCGGCGGCGAACCGCCTGACGTTGTCGGGAACGAGCGGGTTGGAAAACACCACCATCATGCCCTTGCCGATCGCCGCCGGCGTGTTCGGCATGCAGCGCACGATCGGCGCGAGCCCGCCCAGGATCTCCGCGAAGGTCGCGACCGGCGTGCCCGCGGCGATGCTGACGAAGGTGGTCCTGCCGTCGCCGAAGCGCTTGTAGCTTGCGGTCACATCGCGGATGACCTGCGGTTTCACGGCGATGACGACGAGATCGGGCATGGCATCGGCGGGAATTGCGGATGCGTCGGCCGCGGCGCCGCAACCAAGATGTTCGGCTCGCCTGCGCAACTCGGCATTGGGCTCGACCACGAACACCGCCGACGGCTCGAGCTTGCCGGATTTCAGCCAGCCAGAGAGCATCGCGTAACCCATATTGCCGCAACCGGCGAGAACGAGCCTGATGGTCATCGAAACCTCCGCAAAGAGGGCTCTCCTTAGCCGCTCGCGCGGTTGCGGAAAAGTCCAGTCTCAAGGAGATCGATCGGCCAGATCAGTCGGGGCGGCGAGCCGAGAGAGGTCGCAGCGACACTTGTCGTAGGCCAAGCACGCTGCGGCCCTGCCGGCGATTCCGCGAGGCGGTGCGCGATCTGACCGAAAGCCGCTCGCGCCGCCGCTATTTCTAAAATACCCCGTCTTCGCTAAAAGCGGCCTTCGATAAGAGCAGCCGGTTTCGGGTTTACGGCATCGGACGACGTTTTGACGGGATTGCCCTGTCGAATTTTCGTGAAAATGCCGCGCGGCATTTGACCGCTTGCGCGCCGCGTTCGCGTGCCGACTGCTGGATTGAGGATCAGGGCTGCGTGCCAAGCGTGGCCGCGCAACAGTGTTGAAGGTGAATGATGGCCGAAGTGATCGACGGGAAGAGTGTCGCCGCAGACGTGGTATCGAAGGTCAAGGCGCTGACCGCCGAGCTTTCGGCCAAGGGCGCGACCAGGCCCGGTCTGGCGGTGGTGATCGTGGGCGAGGATCCGGCAAGCCAGGTCTACGTCGCCTCGAAGTCGCGCACGGCCAAGGAGTGCGGCTTCCATTCGCTCCAGCACACGCTGCCGGCTGAGACGACCGAAGAGCAGCTGTTGAAGACCATCGGCGATCTCAACGCCGACCCGTCGATCCACGGCATCCTCGTGCAACTGCCGCTGCCCGGCCATATCGATGCCGGCAAGGTCATCCAGACGATCGCGCCGGAAAAGGATGTCGACGGCTTCCACTTCATCAATGTCGGCAAGCTCGGCACCGGCGAGCTCGAGACGGCGTTCGTGCCCTGCACGCCCGCCGGCTCGATGCTGTTGATCCAGCGCGTGCGCGGCAAGGACCTTTCCGGCCTCAATGCCATCGTCGTCGGCCGCTCCAACATCGTCGGCAAGCCGATGGCCAATCTGCTGCTCGCCGCCAACTGCACCGTCAC
>NZ_RZSR01001271.1:0-1339 GCF_004023265.1 Mesorhizobium sp. M1A.F.Ca.IN.020.06.1.1 | reverse complement strand
CACCAGGATAGGCACTTGCTGTCCATGCTCGCGGATCTGGTCGACGAGAGCCACTCGTCTTTCGTCGCTCACGCCCAGACGATCGACCACGATGGATTGATCTATGACGCTGGGATCGAGCTCAACGACCGCCTGCCCTTCAGACAGCTTGCGTTCGATCTCCTCTGCTCGCTGAGCGCGCGAATTGATGTTTTCGAGCGATTGCGAGATGGCGCCGACCGGCCGGCCCGGCTGGAGCGGTCGGTCCAACCCCATTAGAGGCCGCACCAACGCCGTCCTGGCGGCATCCGGAGGCGTTTGCTCACCAGAGGGTTCGGAGACTTCGAAGAGGTTCTTGCGGGCCATTGCTACTTACGCCCCCAGGTCTTGCGGATCAGTTCCTCGATCTCGCCGTTGACAAGGGTCAGGCTCTCGAGCGCGCGATCGTATGTCCCGCGCGTGAACTGCCCGCGCTCGACTTCGTAGAGGGTCTGCTTGGTCAACCCGGCGTCGGAGATCGCGGTGGACTTGAGCATGGCGTTTTCAAGGACTCGATTGCCAAAGATCGAGCGCATGAACCCGGCCATCTGGCTTTGCGGACCATCGTTCGGCTCGAACCGCGTGACCAGGTAACGCATCCAGTCATAGTCGGTGTTGCCGCCGGCGTTTTCCACGACCGAGAGCAAGTCCGAGGTCATGAGCAGGAACTGGGACATCGACATGACGTCGAGCATCTGAGGATGCACGGTGATGATGACGGCCGTGGCCGCGCACAAGGCCGACAGCGTCAGGAAGCCAAGTTGCGGCGGGCAGTCGATGACGACGACGTCGTATGCGCTTTCGATCTCGGCCAGGCATTCACCCAAACGAGCGAAAAACATTGTGCCCGGCTGCCGGCTGGACAAGACCTTCGGCGTCTCGTGCTCGAACTCCATCAGCTCGAGATTGCCCGGGATCAGGTGCAAGTTGGGCGTATAGGTCGAGCGCACAATCTCCAGAATGCTGCGACATTCCTCATCGTAGCGGATCGCCCCGTAGATGGTTTCATTGGGGCCGACATCGAGCTCAGGCTGGTGGCCGAACATGGCCGACAGGCTGGCCTGGGGATCAAGGTCGATGGCGAGCACCCGGTAGCCGCGCAAGGACAGGAATTGGGCAAGATGGGCAGCCGTGGTGGTCTTGGCGCTGCCGCCCTTGAAATTCATCACCGAGAGAATCTGAAGCTTCTCCCCTGCCCTGCGATGTCGAATGTATTTTCCAGGCGCCTTCGAGTTCGCCTCATCGAGAAACTGGCGGAGCCGATCAATATCTTCCACGGAATATAGTCGCCTGCCGTTTGGCTGCGGTTGCGGACCATGTC